>JBAVYC010001456.1:0-7456 GCA_049698595.1 Desulfobacterales bacterium
GCCCAGGATACTGGGATTTTGTTTGTTTGTACTTTTATTATAATCTTAGTTTTGATTTTTAGAAGGCTTTATTTTTTCCGAAAGATGAAGTCGTCGACTTTCACTATTTTGCGAGGTCAAGCACTCGAAGAAAACAAATATCGATCTGTGGATAAGAATTTATTTTAGATTTGTTGAACGAACTTACAATTGTCAGAATTTTTTGTTTCATAGTCAGGCCGTTGAGACAGAGTTCACTGAAAAAAATAATCTCGACCCACGGGAACAGCTTATTCACAGTATCCATTTTTTTTAGCATTAAATTGGTGTTGTCCTGACCCTCTACCACATCCATTTGGATGCCTGCTATGCCAATGGTTCGATGACTGAGTTGGTGAACATGCCGGATGCAACCGCCGCACTGAAGCTTTATCTGGGTATCTATTAAATATTTCTCATTGATGATTGTCTTACATTTATTCCTTTTCTATAATATGTTTCCATTACTTTCGGAGGGACCATACTCCCTCCTGTTGCCCAAACGATATGGGTTGCGTTAGTCATATGCCTTCGCAGTGAATGTTTTTCCAGATATCGCTCTCCGTCTGCCGATTGGAATAGTTTATACGCCCCTGGCATTCCTGCCAAAGCCGAGGGTTCAAGAGATATCCCCTCTACATCGGAAGTTAAGTAAAGCATTTTAAAGAGTGTTGCATCTTGAACCGTATATACGCCACTTATCATTTGTTCGAGTGTTTTTCCGACAAAACCGGAGGGACTTCCTACTGCGAGACCATCTGCATCCGTTACATTATTGAGACCGAAATCATGTACACTGATCTGGTTATGAAGTCGTGTCATCAATCCCAGAAGCATACAGGGTGAAGACGTTGGTTCCGCAAAAAAACAATGTACATGATCTTTGAAAAGCTGTTTCAAGCCGAACGTTATTCCACCTGGGCCACCACCTACACCACAAGGCAGGTATACAAAAAGGGGATGTTCTTTATCTACGATTATGTCCAATTCCTGTAATTGCCTGTTTATGCGTGATGCGGCGACAGCATATCCTAAAAAAAGGTCTGTCGAGTTTTCATCATCGACAAAATGCATATTCGGATCAAGATCGCTCTGTTTCCTTCCTTCTTTGACTGCCTGACTATAATCTGATTGATACTCAATGACAGTAACGCCTTTTTGTCGCAACATATCTTTTTTCCATTTCTTTGCATCAGAAGACATATGCACGGTGACCTGAAATCCTAGCTTAGCGCCCATTATTCCGATGCTCAGTCCCAGATTTCCCGTAGAGCCGACCGCAATAGAATAGTTAGAAAAAAACTTTCTGAATTTATCTTTACCGAGGATTGCATAATCGTCATCTATGGTTAATAGTGCATGTTTGAGGGCCAGCTCTTCCGCGTATTTTAAAACTTCATAAATGCCGCCCCGTGCCTTGATTGACCCGGAGATGGCAAGATGACTGTCACACTTCAGCAAAAGTGTCCCAAACAGTTCGACCCCAAATTCTTTTTCTAACCTTTTTTTCATAGCAGGGATCTTAATCAGGGGGGATTCAATAATGCCCCCTGTTTTTTGTGTTTCTGGGAAAACCATACAAATATAAGAGGCAAAACGATTTAACCGTTCTTCTGCATCTTTAATATGGGTATCCGAAAGTGATATTCTACTTTGAGCAAATTTGAAGGTGTCATATTCAGGATTATTCCAAAACACTTCATCCCCCGAAATAATGTTTCTCAGTGACGGATTCTTCTGGATCCATTCATTTAAAGTCTTATCTGCTATCATTCTGTCTGTCATTTTTTTTACCCTGAATGTCTAATTTTGTAGGACGATAAAGTAATTTGATTTTAAGGTAGGGGGTATGGAAATAACAAGAAACGGCACATCAAAGGAACCATAAATGAGGCTTGAGAAAGCTAAGAGCCAATGCACAACCCCACTCCGGCCCCCAGACCAAATGGCGGTTTACTTTGCGTTTTTAGAGCTGGGCGACACCGTCCTGGGTATGGATCTGGCATGCGGAGGCCACCTCACGCATGGCAGCCCGGTGAGTTTTTCGGGAAAATTTTACAGCTTCGTTCACTGCGGGGTAAAGGCCGAACCCGGCACCATCGACTATGACGAGGTGGCGGAGCTGGTTCGAAAGCATCGCCCCAAAATGATCCTCGCCGGCGCCAGCGCCTACCCCCGAATCATCGATTTCAATACTTTTGCCAACATCGCCCGGGATGTGGGCGCTTTTTTTGGTCGACATGGCTCACATTGCCGCCCTGGTGGCTGCCGAAGCCCACCCATCGCCGGTAGCGGTGGCGAAAGTTAATACCAGCACAACCCACAAGACCCTGCGGGGTCCCCGCGGCGGCTTGATCCTGGCCGGGGCTGATCTGAGCGCCCGACTCAAAAGCAGTATTTTCCCTTGGAAAAATAAGCGCATACTTCTAAAATCCCTCAACCTGCTTGGGAAAGTAGTCTTCGCAAGATCCCTCGCGGTAAACATCGGCGGTGGCGCAGTGCAGGCCGCCGCCGAATGCGCTGACAGCCCTGAACGGCACGGGAATCACTTCGTAGCCAAGTGAATCGAATTGCTCCATCTGCGCCACCTCTTCGGCATCCACGCATACGGTATTGGGATCCAAGATCAAGGTGTTCATGGATAGCCATTGGCTGCAAAAGGAGAGGTAGGGATGCCCATCCATACCGGGTTGAGCGCATTCGATAATCTCCCAGTCGTTCTTTTTAAACAACTCCTCCAGTTTCGGCTCCAACGATACACGCACGGGATTGCTCATGGCAAGGCCCGGGCGCAAAATTACAAAAGTGGCATCAATATGGGTGGGATTGGCTCCCCTGAAATAGGTGGCGTGAACCCGGTGATCAGGATAATGCCGCCGCAGCCAGTCGATGCCCGCCGCGTTCGTGACCGAAGAGTGATACACGAAGAGATCCTTGCCAGCCCGGCCCACATCAGCAGCATCGAATAGCGGCTCCTCCTCGGTGAGAGCCCAACTGCCCGTATGCATAGACGCCACCTTTTGCTCCTCGGTCCAGCCTTTATACTCCTCCCAGTAGTTGGACTTAAAACTGGCATCGGTCAGGCGGGGCTTGGGAGCCGCCTCCCATCGAAAATTGGGATCCTCCCGAAAGTACGCTTGTAATAGCGGCCGATAACAGATATATTCAAACCAGCGACTGCGATATGACATGGTGGCTTCCAGGATTTCGTTGCCCACGGTGAGCAGTAAATCCCGGGCTGGCATGCAACCGAACTGGGTCTTCTGTTGCCAGTCCGGGGTGCAAACAGGTTCACTGAAGTCCATGGGGCTGGGCCGGTCCACCCGGATGCCGCGCTTTTCGAGGATCACCACAAAATTATCCATCTGTTCGGCCGCCTTAGCCTGCATCTCCTGTGGTAGCGGTCCGTACATGCCGTAGGGCAATCCCCGGTTGGACAGATCATGGGCGATGGCCGGTTCGGGGGCCTGGATCATGGTACCTTCGGGGCGTCCCACGATGACGTGCTTCAGGGGGTCCCACTCATTCCAGGAGTTGACAGTGGTGCAGTTTTTTTTTTCGGTCATATTTTTTCTATCTCCTCTGATTAACAGTTTTTTTGCATATCTCAGCAAGACCGTGATGCCAGGGGAATAACCCCTCGGGGACCCACCAATAGATCGGAAAGGTTGCGCTCGTCGTTTTGCATACGCCAGGAGAGCATTTTCCGGCAATATGTCAGCATCAGTCCGGTATGGGCCGGGTCGCCTGCGAGATTTTTCAATTCGTGGGGGTCCTCCCCAAGATCGAAAAAGAGTGGTGGCTGGCCGGCAAAATGGACATACTTATATCGGTCGTCCCGGATAACATTGAATACACAGGCATCCGCGGCAATACCCAGCTCCCGGTCGGGGAACGCCTCGGGGTAATCTTCCAGATAACGAAAATCCACCTCGAAGTGAACCTCACTCCGCCAGTCCTCAGGGTTATTCCCCTGCAATAGCAGTTTTAGAGAGCGGCCGTCGCATTGAACCGGGACCTCCCCCCCCAGCAGATCCAGCATGGTGGGCATCATATCGATACTCTCGGTAAACACATCCACAACGGCCCCCCTGCCCCACGGAGCATCATCACCCGGTACCCGGATCATCAGCGGAATCCGAAAGCTGTCGTCGAAATAAGTGCCCTTGCCAAGGAGATGGTGGTCACCCAATTGCTCGCCGTGGTCGCTGGTGAAGATGATGACCGTGTCCTCGTACTGTCCCGTCTCCTTTAGCGCCCGGATGAGCTGGCCGATATTGTCATCCACGTGGCTCATCATTCCATAATAAGTCGCCCGGAGTTGCCGCATGGATTGTTCATCGCGGGGATAGTTTTCCGCGCTGTAACTGCCGCGGGTGGTCTGGAGCCCCAAAAACAACTCAAGAAAGGGATGCTGCCGGGCCTCTTCCTCCAGGGAGGCCGCCCCATGAAAGGGCGGCACGTCATCGGGATGATACATCCGGTTGTAAGGCTCGGGAGCCAAATACGGCTGATGAGGCGCCAGGAAACTTAGATGGAGAAACCAGGGCCGGCTCTTGGGCAGACGCACAAATTGCATTGCCATTTCGGTAAGAAACGCGGTTTCGCTCTCTTCCCGGGTATAGTGGGCGGCCGGTGCGAAAGTTTTACCCCGCCCCTCTACACCTGGGTAGCCGTCAACACTCTTGGAGTAAAGATCGGTAAGATTTCTCGGAAGTTGGCGTCCCCGCTTTTCCAGCCAGCGGGCCCACTCCTGGGGTGCATTGATGCAAGAGTTGGCCAGCACATCCATGAATCCCGGCAGCACACTCTCGTAGGTGGTCAACAAGGGGTCATTGGGATGCAGCTTGCGGGGATCGTGGCTGGTGTCGGTATACCCCGCTAAGGTCGGTCGGTACCCTAGCTTGCGCATCTCCAAAGCGATATTGGTATGACGCGCATCCAGGGGAATACCGTTTTGAAAAGAGCGGTGGTTCTGCATATACATACCGGTGTAAATACAGGCCCGGCTAGGACCACAAGGCGTGGCCTGGGCAAAATGGTTGCGGAACAACACACCGTCGCCCGCCAGTTTGTCCAGGTTGGGGGTCTTTACTGTGGGGTGTTCAAGAATCGACAGGCACTCTCCACGCCATTGATCCGCAGTAATAAACAGCAGATTGGGCTTCTTTTTCATGTAGGCAGCAACCATTCCTTTCATATGGCTCTCAGTTCCGGCATTGTAACGGAATGATCGCCACATAGGAATCTGGAATCCGATGGTTTATATTTATCCATTTGTAGCTTACCCTTAATAATTTTGAATAAAAATTGACCTATTTTAAAGTAGGATCAAGACGGTCACGCACCCAGTCACCCAATATGCTCATTGACAGTGTTGTTGAAAAAATTGTAATCGCAGGTATTACGGCAAGCCACCATGCTGTCAGAATATGATCTCTTCCAAAACCTACCAGATTGCCGAGACTTGTATTCGGCGGCTGGATACCAAGGCCCAGGAAACTCAAAGATGTTTCCAGCATAATTAACTTGGGAAAATTCAATGTCATATTGACCAGCAGGGTGTTTCCAACGTTTGGAAGAATATGGCGCAGGTATATTCTGACAGGAGATGCGCCGAAGGTTCTCACCGCCACAACGTATCCCTGTTCCTGTGCAGCCAAGGCAAGCCCCCGTGCGAACCTAGCATACATTTCCCAGCCATACATCCCCATTATGCCGATAAAAAGGAAAATATTGTTTTCAAAAAAAGCAATTACAGCAAGAGCAAGAATCATATAGGGCAAGCTTGCCTGAAAATCCACAAGCATCATGACAATTTCATCGACAATACCACGGAAGTGGGCCGCACAGAACCCGATTAACGAACCTATGATAGCGCATATCAGTGTTCCGAGTATTGCGACAAGAAGACTCATCCTTATGGAAAAATAGAGTCTGCTCAGGTTGTCTCTTCCCATATCATCTGTTCCCAGGAAATAGGAAGGATTCCCTCCTTCCATCCATACGGGAGGAAGAAGTCTTGCGATAAGATTTATTTTCTGATGATCGTGGGGTGCAATCAGTGGTGCTGTAAAACCGATGATAATCATGGCAAGAAGCCACACGGCAGCAAAACCGACGATCAGACCCTTGCCCTTAAACCTATTTTGGGCGGTCTCTATTCTTTTACCGCTGGTTATCGTATTCTGCATGATTATTCGTTCCTTTTTTCAATACTGATTCTTGGATCAAGCCATCCGTAGAGCAGATCCACTGCAAGGTTTGCCATGACCATTGAACAACTGATAAACAGCACGATCACCTGTACTACATTGTAGTCACGATTCTTTACAGAAAAAACAAGAAGTCTTCCAACCCCCGGCCAGCCAAAAATTGACTCTGTTATAACCGCGCCGGCAATAAGAAGTCCGACCCAGAAACCCATGATGGTGACAACGGGTATCGCGGCATTCGGCAAGGCATGACGTCTTACCGCCTGCCGCCAGGAAAGACCTTTTGCCATCGCTGTCTTCATATATGGTTGATAAAGAACTTCAAGCATTGCAGAACGGGAAAACCGGGCAAATACGGCAGACTCAACGATTGTCAATGTCATCACCGGCATGACATAATGAGTCCAGGAACCGCTCCCGGTTGATGGGAGCCACCCAAGCTGTATAGAAAAAAGGAGGATAAGAAGTACTGCAAGCACAAAAGTGGGTATACTGTAGCCGGCCACGGCAAATAGCATAATGAAACGGTCTTTAAAGCTGTTATGATTTAAGGATGCCAGCAATCCGAAAGAAATTCCCACCGCAAAGATGAGAGCAGTTGAAATGGTCATCAAGGTAACGGTATTGAACATCCTTGAAGTAACCGATTTAAGAGCGCTTGTTCCTTCAAGAATTGAAAGGCCCAGGTCCCCGTGCAACGCATTCTTCACGAAAGTGAGATATTGAACCCCCACTGAATCATTAAGTCCCCATTTCGCCCGGAATGCTTCAACAGCCTCAGGACTGGCCTCAAGACCCAGTACGGATACGGTGGGATCACCTGAAAGCCTTAAAATCAAAAAAACAAACGTGGTCACCAACCAGACGGTAAGCAGCGCTCTCAATACTTTTCTTATGATATAGGCACTATTCATTCTCCCTCCCTCCTTGAACAGCAAAGCATGCAGCTTTTCTCCCATCAGGCAGTGTGATAAGCTCCGGCTGCTTTTCTGAACATTCAGGTCGGACAACCGGACACCTCGGATGAAACCTGCATCCCGTAGGTGGTTGCAACAGGCTTGGAATCTCCCCTTCCAAAATAATCTCCTCCCTCTTTACCCTTGGATCATGAATCGGAATTGCAGCGATAAGTGCTTTCGTGTATGGGTGAAGGGGATTATCAAATAGGGTATCATTTTTGCCGTATTCGACAACACTTCCCATATACATAACTGCGGTACTGT
>JBAVYC010001457.1:0-2393 GCA_049698595.1 Desulfobacterales bacterium
TAATCAACCAATCAACGATATCTGAAGGTTAACTATAATTGCCCTATCAAGTATAAGTCAAAATAATAATTTTCATGTTTTTCATAATAAAAAGTCATAGTTTTATTTTAGAAAATGGGCTATTTGCTCAATCCTATAAACACGACCCCTAACGCGATCAAGGCGGCGCCGACAATTTTTTGGGAGGCATGTTTCTCCTTGAGCCAGATAATCCCCAAAAAGGCTGAGAAGACAATGCTCACCTCGCGCGCGGCAACCACGTAACTGACCTTACTGAGACGAAATGCGAAAAGGATCATCAGGTAGGTCAAAAGAACTAAAACCCCATCGATTAAAACCGGCCCCTTGTTAACCCGCCACTCCAATTTCAGAGCGGCACGTTGCTTTACCAGTACATAAGGTGACAAAAGAAGCAGCGATATGACGAACATCAAATAAATATAGATCGGCGGATAAACGAGGCCGACGCCCACTTTATCGATGAGAGAGTACCCGGCAATGGTCCCTCCGGTGCAAAGTGCCCAGACCGATGCACTGCCTCGAAGTGCCCGAAAAGGCTCGATAAAAGACACCATGGAAAATGACTCCAGGTGAATCACATAGATTCCGAGGACAACAAGGAAGATTCCCACAACCCCGGCGAATGAGAGCTGCTCCTGCAGGAAAATGATGGCCAGAATCGGAACCAGCAACGGCCCGGAACCCCTGGCAAGAGGATAGACCAGCGAGAGATCTCCTCTTTCGTAGGCCCCTCCCATGAACCAGAAATATAGGGCGTGTAGAACACCGGTAGCCACAATGCAAGCCCAGCCGGCAGGTCCCACGGCATTGCGGGGCCAAAAATACAGAAACATCGGCAAATAGCCGATGACGGCGATCAAAAGAAACCACCAGATAAACGCCATCTTTTTCTTGCTTTTTTTCGCTAGAAAATTCCAGCCGGCATGCAAGAATGCAGCAACGACCACGATAACCAGGGCCAGACCGCTCATAAAAATTGCTCCGGATGATTTAGCGCCCCAATGAGTTGAACAGCAGATAGAAAGTTATAGGTTGTTGGTGAATACAAAATGGATAGAGGCTGGCAGGCTGACAAGCTTGGAGGCAAAATAAAATCACGATCTTTGCAGGCCCGAGCATTCCGGCCTCCAAACTATCCGGCTTCCCAGCCATTTTCCCAAGCAGAAAACCAGCAATTCCACTATCCAATAACGATTAACCTACAACTAATAACTGTGAGTCAGGGCAAAACCGCCACGCGCAAAGCTTCGCCGGAATCAGCGATGCGCAGTCCGTCATTGATGTTGTCCAGACTCACCCGGTGGGTGACAAGATCTTTGAAAGGAAAGACGTTGCGGTTCATTGCCAGTGAATCCACACCCATCTGCAAATGCCGGGCGTCATAATTGTGAATTCCTTTCAGAGTGAGCCTGCGCCACACAATATCACAGGCATCATACGTAAATTCTGCGCCCGGTGCGGAGTTGCCGATTTCCACGTAACGCCCGCCGGTGCGCAAACATTTTAAACCCGTTGGGATGAGATCCGGGATTCCAGCGACCTCCAGGGCGCAATCGACACCAAAACCATCCGTCAAGCCGCGGACCGCCCCGACCACATCCTCTGCAGACATGTCCCTGACATTGATGGCAGCGGTGGCCCCGAAGGCCTTAATAAAATCAAGGCGATGATCCAAAATGTCGGTCACAATGATGTGCCGGCATCCATAATGCTTTGCCAGCGCCGCCGCATAGAACCCAAGTGCCCCAGCTCCCTGAATCAAGACGTTTTCAAACGGTTTGACATCGGCCGCTTCCCAGCCAGCCACGACCGTCGCCAGGGCACAATTGGCCGGTGCCACCTCTTCGTCAGATAAGTCATCAGGAACTTTTATGACGCAAGTTCCCGGCGTGAGGTAGCAATACTCGGCAAACCCACCGACAAAATGCGGCGCCACGTCACAGCTGTCATGGCCGTATTTTTTAAGATGCCGGCACTTCATCATTAATCCTTTTTCGCGGCAGTGGTAACATTTGCCGCAGTTATCCATGATGGTCCATGTGATTCGATCGCCGACTTTCAACGGCCGGTCGCCGGAGTCATACTGGGCCCCAACCCCAAGCTCTACGATTTGACCCACAATTTCATGGCCTAAAATGATCGGCGTCGGCGCCTTTCGCCGACCCGTCCATGAATGCACGTCCGACCCGCAGATTGTACAACAAGTGATTCTGACCAGAATGCAGCCTTGATCGACCGTGGGCAAAGGATACTCTTGGATTTCCAAATCCATGCCGGCTGCCGTCATCACGGCTGCTTTTCCTGTTTTAACCATCGTTTATTCCCCTGTAACCCTCAAATTTATTTAATTTTTCTACATAAACTCAGCTTTG
>JBAVYC010001458.1:0-5160 GCA_049698595.1 Desulfobacterales bacterium
AAAAAAAGGGTCACCGCCCACCTTAAAACCGGCGAGGCCCTGGTCATCTATGAAAATGGCCGTTTTAAGTGCTAAACTGAACGTTTTTTGCCCGGCTCACGTGCCCATGGCCGCCCTGGGCGGAACCGGCGCCAACGATCGGATGGACTCAATCAACTTTTTTAGTGAAAACGGCTTCGGTAACACCATATCAAAATTGTCGGACCCCAGCAGCCACGGCGTACCGGAGATAGCGATGACGGGAATGGATTGTTTTTCAGATTTTCGGATATGCGCCACGACACCGTTACCGTCGATGACCGGCATGCGAATGTCGGTAATGACAATATCAAAACAGCCGTCATCAAATTTTCGGATTCCTTCCAGGCCGTCGTCGGCTGTTTCGACATTGTGTCCGAATTTAGTTAGGGCCTGATGCATAAGCCGCAAAATACCTTTTTCATCGTCGATAACCAGGATTGTTGACATGCCCTTTCTCCACAAGATTTTGACATCACGGTTTCAATTGGTTCAACAAGCTAGTTCCTGCCTAGTTTCACAGCCATAGTTGGCAAGATATAGGTCATATCTTGTCGTCAAACCACTTTATAAAGTATATTTTGGGGTTCTGCTGATGCTGCGGCGCTCCATCCGGGACGGGGTCCGGCGACAGAGACCGCTGGGCAATCCGACGGGTTATTTTTTTTTAAGAAAAATACTGGGAGTTGTTTATTAAAAACCGTGCGGGGGTGTCAAATGGGGTTAGGGTAGGTTTTTAATGTTAACAAAAAGATTTATCAACAATATCCATCCAACTGAATTTAATAAAGATATTACGCGTATTCTCCTCAGTCCTCAGGAATGAAGGATTTACGGGAAAGGTATTTTTTTTAAACATTTTAGGCAGATCCGATTTTTTCAACAAGTTATGAACAATTAATTTTCTTTGAGAATCTTGGGAAATCTTCTCTTTTTGATTAATTTAGACTTTATATTTACCGAAATCATCCGGAGACAAATTTTCTAGATAGTCCGCCCATTTTTTGCCTTCTTCGCTGGTATCCGACACCTCGGCTTCACCAGCGCTGATTTTTGATTGCTGCATGACGGTGTCTTCCACATAGATGGGGGCGTTAAAGCGCAAGGCCAGGGCAATGGCGTCGCTGGGTCGGGCGTCGATGTCGAAATTGCTGTCTTTCGATACAAAATAGATGCGGGCGTAAAATGTGCTGTCTTTTAGATCACAAACCTCAACCTTGGCAATCGAAATGTGTAATGTGTCTGAGAAATTTTTAAAAAGATCGTGGGTCATCGGCCGTTCGTATTTTATATCCTGAAGGGCCGATGCAATGGAAGTGGCTTCGAGCAGTCCGATCCAAATCGGTATGGCCTGATCATCCTCCTCCGACTTTAAAATAATGATGGGCGTATTCGATGCCGGATCCATTGTCAGACCCGCTATGCTTACCTTATGCAGCATAACTTTCTTCTCCTTTCCGCCCTCCGGTTGCAGATTTAAACTCAACGGGTTTACCCCAAAGTGAGTGGGCGTATGCTTTCTCAATTTTGGTAAGAACAATTTTTCCCGAAAAAATGTCTGCGCCGCTTTGCGGATTGTCGTTATGATAAAAGTTGACGATTTTGTTCGTGGACGTGCGTCCGGTCCACTGGACAGCTGGTTGTGGGTGGTTAATACTGCCGGAAAATTGCTTTTTGCTGGTACCCTCGACGAGAATCGGCTGAACAGAGCCGACCAGCGCCTGATTTTTCATTCTGGTAAAATTTTCCTGCAATTCCAGCAAGCTTTGCAGCCTTTTTTTCTTTACCGCTTCTGAGATCTTATTCTTAAATTGCACCGCAGGTGCATTGGGGCGATCCGAGTAGACAAAGGCGAAAAGACCGTCAAATTTTACGATGTTCATCAAGTCCAGGGTTGCATTAAAATCAGCTTCCGTCTCTCCCGGAAACCCCACGATAAAATCGGATGTTATCGCGATCCCGGAACAAGTATCCTTGAGTTCGGCGATTTTGTCAAGATACAGCGCTCTGGTATATTTGCGGTTCATTTGGTTTAATATGCGGTCGGATCCTGATTGGACCGGCAAATGAATATGATCGCACACCTTTTCATTGGTCTTTAAAGCGTCTATCAGGCTGCTGCCGAAATCCTTGGGGTGAGACGTTGTAAACCGGATTCGCTGAAGCCCCTCAACTGAATTGACGCGTGCGAGCAATTCCGGAAAAGAACACAAGCCTTCCTTTTTCCCATAGCTGTTGACATTCTGGCCGAGCAGGGTAACTTCTTTTACACCGGATTGAACCAGGCCCCTGATTTCTTCCATGATGCGATCCGGATGCCGGCTGACCTCCCTGCCCCGCACATAGGGAACCACGCAATATGTACAAAAATTGTCGCAGCCGCGCATGATGGTTACGAAAGTAGAGACTAAGCCATCGGGCCGACGATCGGGCCGGGCAGCGGGTCGGACCGGTTTCTCCGTCAATGCGACATCGACGACCCGACAGCGTTTGCGCTCTATTTTTGGAATTAGGAGCGACAGGCGATCAATCGCCTGGGTCCCGAATACAAGGTCGATGTGAGGGACCCGCCTGAGTATTTTTTCTCCCTCCTGTTGGGCCACACAGCCCCCAACTCCGATGATGAGACCCGGATTTTTAATTTTCAGATTGGCAAGCCGCCCCAGGAAACTAAAGGCTTTTTGTTCGGCTTTGGCCCGAATAGTACAGGTGTTGACAATGACGAGATCGGCGAGTTCCAGAACGCCTGTTTGCTGATATCCAAGGCCAACCAGCCGGGCGGCAATTTGTTCGGAATCATACACATTCATCTGGCAGCCGATGGTATTTATGTAGAAATATTTATTTGCCATGGGAGTTTTATTTTTTTATCCTAACCCGGACGAACTTAGCCGGTTATAGCGCAGCGGAGATCCCGTTTTATCGGGGAATTGAAGATTGACGATTGAATATTGAATCTTCAATCGAAATTATTCAATTCAGAATTAGCCGCTTCCATCATGATATCGCCTTTAAGATCCCTCAGAATCATATCCACGTCAGATTCACAACCCGGTGCGATGTAAAAGACGATGTCTCCCGACTCAGGGTTCAGGGTCTCAATAATCGCGAGGCCTTCGTAAGCTTCGAATACGAATCTCAAAAAGGCAATTTCGCGGCGATCGACGCGGTAATACCGCCGGATAGTTTCACGGGGCACATGGTTGGCTGACATGACCATAAATTAGATTAAGACACAATTCCCTTGATATGAGCAGTCTGAGTTTTTTGAACCCGAAACGTTGAACCTTTAACTCTTCAAACTATGTTAGTATAACCACATCCTTTGTTTTTTCAATAAAAAAGCGCGGAGGTTATAATAACAACTGTCTTCCAGCTAGCAATCCAAAATTCAAAATCTTTTTGGTTGTTACCCATCAAAATTTAGGATATATGGCGCAGCCATGAAAAATCACTGGCACATGTTTAACCCGGACCCTGCCAAAGTCAAGGAATTGAGCCAAAAATTGAGGTGCCATGCGGTCACGGCGGGCGTTCTGATCAATCGGGGCATCCAAACCTTCCAGACTGCCACGGATTTTTTGAGCACATCTTTGAGTAAGTTACGTTCGCCCTTTGCCCTCAAAGATATGGATATCGCCATCAATCGCATTTATAAGGCCATCACCGCTAATGAAAAAATTTTGATATTTGGCGACTACGATGTTGACGGCATCACGGCAACTGTCATTTTGCTGAACTTTTTGCGCAATGCCGGAGCCGATGTCTCCTATTACATACCCCACCGGGTAACGGAGGGTTACAGTATCCAGCCCAAACATATTACCCGTTACGCGCGCCCCCATAAAATTGATCTGATCATTACCGCAGACTGCGGATCCGACAGCCATCAGGCGGCGGCGGCGGCTGGAAGATCCGGTATCGATATGATTATTACGGATCACCACACCATCACGGAGGACCTCCCGCCGGCGCTGGCGGTTATAAATCCAAAACGCCGGGACTGCCAGGCGGATCTGCAAAACCTTGCCGGTGTTGGTGTGGCCTTTTTCCTGTTGATCTGTCTTCGAACCCACCTGCGCCAAAAGGGATTCTGGCAGGAACGTCCCGAGCCCAATTTGAAAAATTATTGTGATCTCGTTGCCTTGGGCACCGTGGCGGACATGGTGCCGCTGATTGAGGAAAATCGCATCCTGTGTAAAACCGGTCTCAAGGTCATCCTCGCCGGCAACCGTCCCGGTCTGGCGGCGCTGCTGGAAGCCAGCGCCATCCATAACAATGCCCTCGATGCCGACGATATTGCATTCCGGCTGGCCCCCCGTTTAAATGCGGCCGGTCGTATGGATCATGCCGCCCGCGCGGTTGAACTATTGACTGCTAAAGATACTGATATTGCAGCAAAAACAGCGCACACGCTTAATTTATTAAACCAGAAGAGACGCCAGATAGAGCAAGGAATTTTGGCAGACATTGAACGGTTTATGGAAATCAATGCCTCATTGCTCCAACGACGCTCTCTGGTTTTGTCCGGGCAAGGATGGCATGCGGGAGTTCTTGGGATCGTTGCGTCGCAGATGGTGAACGCCTATTATCGCCCGGTGGTTCTAATCACAACCCGGGACGGTATCGGCATGGGTTCCGCCAGAAGTGTTGCGGGGCTTAACCTTTATGATGCCCTCGCGGCCTGCAAACCGTACCTTGAATCCTTCGGGGGGCATTCAATGGCCGCCGGTCTGAAAATACGGGAAGAAAACATAGCTGATTTCCAAAACGCCTTCGAAAGCGTCATCCGGCGCATTTCTCAGCCGGAAGATTTTGTGCCTGCCCTGCAAATTGACTTTGAATTGAACTTCGATACCATCTCGGCTGCGCTCCTCGATGAACTGGAAGCCCTGATGCCGTTTGGCAGCGGGAACCCGGAACCGCTTTTCATGACCGCCGACGTTAAGGTGGTATCGTCAAAAATTATAGGCAAAAACCACCGGCGCATGACCCTGCGGCAATCATCGAGGCTGAACACGCCGGTCTTCCAGGCGATCCATTTCAATGTCGATCCCCGGGTTTCAAATAAACAAAATTTTTCTCAGATAGTGTTCAAACTTCGCTGGAACCGCTGGAAAGAAAGAAAAACCGCCCAGCTTG
>JBAVYC010001459.1:0-2785 GCA_049698595.1 Desulfobacterales bacterium
TTTGAACCCGGACAAAAATACCACCGCTATAAGACACATCCGGGTCCGAATCTCCAACGAAAGATACTTCTCCATCTGTTGCTGCAATTATCGGTGTCCCCTGACTAATATCAAAATCAATACCCGGATTGCACCCTTCACCATAATAGACTGGAGCGCCATATTGCTTGTAAATATAAAAAGGGTTGGCCGACGACGGCTTTTGGGAATCACATGACCATATAAGGAAGATACCAAAGATCAGACAGCATATAAGCTTTTTCACCTTGTGACCTCCTTTGTCCTGTCAGTTCAAGGGAATTAATTTGATCGCCGGATAATGACAACACAATCAATTTCCTTCAATTTTCTTCAAAGCGAAATATTTTGTATAATTAACCGATTCTTCTCCATAAATGGACGTTGTGGTTTTTGTCATTCTTTTTTTCCCGCTAATATACGGATTTCGCAGCCAGCTCATCTTCAAGCTGCCATTTGTGTATAAAATTCTGGGCTTCCAGCTCTCGGAGCAGTGAGATAAATTGTTCGGTGATTAAATGATTATTAATGGCATCAATTCGATATACAGTCATTTCCTTCTTATCAACTTCGGTCGATGCCATGATAAAATTGCGACCTTGATTGGTAAGCATCTTCTGGCTCGAAAGCGCTTTGTGAATTCGATGCGGATCAATAAATTCTTTGCCGAACAGGTGTTCAAGTCCACGTATGGAAATTTTTGTTGTTTGAATCTGCTCTATGGCATTCGGTGACAGTTCACTTTTTATGGGTCGGTAAACTTCCTGTTCAAATACGTTTTGCAAAAAAAATAGTGATATAAAGCTTAAGATGGCTGCAATAACAGGACTTACCGCCCAACTGCTGGCAATTCCGCCCAGAGTTCGCCATCGAATACCACGACCGCCTTTCAGAAGCCCTATCCCAACAACCGCACCCACAACCGCCTGGGAACTGGAAACCGGAACCAGCGGGATAGGCGGTAAACCAAGCTGAATCAGGAAGTGTTGCAAACCCTGCGATGCAAAAAGAAACAGAACTACGGAATGGGCGGATACAACAACAAACGCAGCTACCGGTGAAAGTTTGAAGATACCTTGACCAACAGTTGCCATCACCCGTTTGGAATAGGTAAACACCCCGACGGCAATGGCAACTGCCCCGATAAAAAACAACTGCTGCGCCGATGATAGCGTAAACCACCCATAAAATGAAATGTCAGAAAATGGGGAGACGGGGACGAATACGCCCATCACATTGGCAATATTGTTGGCCCCCAGGCTGTAAGAGCCGAAAGCGCCGACCAGCAGCAATCCATAACGCGTTAATATATCTTGCGAAAATATTCCCAGTTTGAATCTGGAAATTAAGAAGACAACGACTTTGTAGATCGCAATTGCAATGAGAGCGGACAGAACGGGACAGACCACCCAGGTAGTCACAATTTTTGTCAGTGAATTGTAATCCGTGGGAGACCCTGTGAAAAGATTCCAACCGATAATGGCTCCTACAATCGCCTGTGATGTGGATACGGGATAGCGGGCCTTTGTCATGAGATAAACACTTGCAGCGGCAGCAAACGCCACAATAAAGGCACCGGCAATGGCATTGACCGATCCCAATTTACCCAGGGTGTGGGATGCACCGGCACCACTGATGACGGCTCCCAAAATCACAAATATGCTGCACCAAACGGCAGCTGTCTTGAACTGAATCATTTTGCTGCCGACCGCCGTTCCAAATACATTGGAGGCGTCGTTGGCTCCAAGCGACCAACCCAAAAATAATCCGCTGGACATGAAAAATGCAAACACGATTGCCTCTTATAATGAACGCTTGATCACATATATGCTTAGTTTGTCGGCCACATCTTCGGCCTGATCTGCAATCTGATCAACATGAATTACGAAGTCGCGCAATTGGAGTTTATGGCTCAATTCCAGTTCATTCTGTCTAAAGATGTTTCGCTGAAGCCGGGTTGAAACTTTGTCAGATTGCTTTTCCCAATAGGAAACTTTGTGCATGTGATCTGCAACCGCAGCGATGTCCTTAAAAAACGCCCTCGCCGAACGTACCATGGCCTCAACTGAATCAACCACGCATGAAACCAACTCTTTAAAATCATTATGCATTCCAGCGGGAATAGTGGGATATTCGATTTCAAACCGCCACATCGCACCTTTAAAACGGTCCAGCAAGGTATCCATATTTTCCAATAATTCCAAAACATCGCCTCTCGATTCGGGTATCAATGTTTGCACATAGAGCTGTTCCTCAAGAGAACGCCGCAGGGAATCTCCCTGATTTTCGGTGTGCGTAATGTCTTCAAGCTTTTTTTCGAAAGACTCCACATTGCCTTTCAAATATGAATCGACACCCAGTTTGAAGAGCAACCCGGATTCACTCACATTGTCTAAAAAGTCATCGATTCTCTTTCCGATTTCAAGTTTTCGTTTTAAGATTCTAAAATCCATTCTTAAATCCTGTGTTCAGATTTCTCAACCACGACTTCAGTGACTATCATTTCGTACCAAATCAACAGATCATTTATTATGAGACAATCTTCACCATGATCAGCTGAATTTGGTCGTTGGTTTCGATGGCCTGTGAAGAAATGCCCGAAATACTTTGCATGCAGTCGTTTAGGTGTGATTTTTGCCAATGATCGAGATCAGAAGAATATATTTGATTTTTCAAATTGCTTGCCAGGGTATTTACTTCACCCCTTTTCACCAGAAACGCATCGACATTTTTTTTGATACCCTTCAGGACATCGTCGCCCCTCAAG
>JBAVYC010001460.1:0-9219 GCA_049698595.1 Desulfobacterales bacterium
CGAGACAGGTCTCACAGCCCGTACATTCTTCTTCGTCAACCCGGGCAAAATAGTTGCTCTGCACCATTTTTGCCGGAGTGGGATGCATCTTCAACGATCTGAGGACACCGCAGCAGTCGCCGCAGCAGCTGCACATCCCGCCTATTTTGCGTGAGTTAAACGGCTGCATAACCAGACCGTCCTCTTCATTTTTTTTGACAATCGCCTTGGCCTCATCAATGGTGATATAATGACCCATGCCGTTTTCAACATAATACTCGGCATGCGAACCGAAAGAAAAACAATTGTCCTGGAGTTTGTCACATCCTTTCCCTACCAGATGAGCTGTCGTACGGCAGACACAGGGTGAAACGGCTATTTTTTCCTGGCTTTCTATAACTTGAAGAACATCCTCAAACGGCGCTACCGGATAGTTCGCAACCAGTTGACGGTTGATTGGAACGGTTCTGAGCACAGGTGTTTTATAGGATTGAATGGTACGCCCGAAGGCGGTCTCAAAATACTCTTCATGGTCGCGGGCAAACTCTTCATCCATTCGGTTCAGCTGAAATTCAAAAATTCCAACCACATACGGTACGGCCGAGTAGCGCACCGAATCGCCTTTGCGTTTTCGAAACAGCAGACCCTTCTGAGCCATTTGTTCCATCATGGTACCCAGCATGTCCGGGTCACGATTCAGACGCTTGGCCACATCTTTGGGGTTTTGCAATAAAGGTGACAGCTGCAGATACAGTTCGGCCTCTTCCTCGGTAAACAACCTTTCCAGCAAACGGATTTCAACCTTACTTTCGGTTTCCGGATAACCGGTTGCCAGCTCGTCTAGGCGCACTCGCAATTTTTCATAAATATCTGACATGCATAAGCCTCCTGGTTTTTATCAATATTTAAATTTATCATTAATTTGCATACAAAATTCAGGTATTAATCCAACTCCCTGACAGCCCACACACTTGATTTCGCACTATTTGATGGGTATTGTCCGTCCATATCTTCCCTGATTTGACCAGGGGATTGCCCATTCCCTTTGACGTCTGAAATAAAGCTTTCCACAAATTGCAAAATGAACCGTGCGTATTGATCCACCGATATTTTTCTACTGGCATACTTGCTTCGTTTTAGATACCAATCCTGCACCATGGCCTTGATGACGCTGGCCGTCAACTGAGGATCGCGGAGCAAAAAAGTTCCACTGTCTTGCCCCTGAATGAGGATATCCGTAAATATTTGCTCCGTGTAGCGCTCACTTGCAACCGCCAAGGCTTGTTCCTCTTTGGAAAGATTTTTAGCCTCCATATAGGAAAAATAAAACCATGGCTGCATGGCTTCACTTAAATATAGATGGGTTAAAATCGCTGTGCGAAGCCTGGCAGCAGGATCCGATTCTTTGTCAATATGCTCTTGCAGGATACGTTTGGTAATCGAACGCCGCTGATGCTGGAGTAGCGCAAGCAGCTCTTCCTTGCTTGAAAAATAGGAGTACAACGCACCCATACTCAAATTGGTTTCCCGCCCGAGGTCCCGCATGCTCATGGCCTGAAAACCTTTTCTATTACCAATCTTGAGCGTCGCACTAAAAATCCGTTCAAGGTTTTTAACCACCGTGTTTTCTTTCTTAACCCGGATGGATTCGCGGTGGTCGGCATAAACTTCCCGACATATATCCTGTTTGGAAAGCCGGACCTGTTTTTGAAATTCAGCGTAGTTCATGCTGTCATTAATTAAGTGATTTAGTTAGCAACGATACCCTGCCGGTGGCGGATATAATTATTCGCAATTAACTGCAGAGGGCATAGAGCTGAGGGCAAGGGGTAAAGATAAAAACCTTTGGAACACACAATCAATTAAAAGCACGCTTTGCGCTATGCCCTACCCTCCATACTCATGCCTCCTGCGCTATGCTCTATGCCCCATGCCCTGTGCTCTATGCGCTATGCTTTAGCCGGTGTAACCTACTGAATATAGGCATAGATTTTGGCGCTATCTTATCTTTTTACCTTCGTACTCCTTCAAGATTCGTTTTGCCACCGATATTTTGTGGACTTCATCCGCACCGTCGTATATACGGGCAGCCCTTTCATGCCGATAGTAAAAGGCCAGAATGGTATCATCGGTCATACCCAGACCGCCGTGGACCTGCAACGCCCGGTCGATGACCTTTTGCATGACATTGGCCACCACAAATTTTATCAAAGAGATCTCTTTGCGGGCCTCTTTTTTACCAACGGTTTCGATTCGCCAGGCGGCATGCAGCACCATCAGACGCGCGGCCTGGATGTCAGCCGCACATTCGCCGATCCATGACTGGATGATCTGTTTACTGGCCAGTTTCCTGTTTGGCGCAATAATCCGGTCTCTGGCACGGGCGACCATCAGGTCAAAGGCCCGGTTGCAGATTCCGACCCAGCGCATACAGTGATGGATCCGGCCGGGGCCGAGTCGTTCCTGGGCGATGACAAATCCGTGGCCTTCGTGGCCCAGCAGGTTGCTTTGGGGCACCCGGCAATTCTGATATAGAATTTCAGCGTGGCTGAAATAATCCTCTCCGGCGTGGCCCATCACCGGGATATTGCGCACCAGGTTAAAACCGGGAGTGTCTGTCGGGACAATGATCATGCTGGCCTGAAGGTAAGGTCCGGCCTCGGGATTGGTGACCGCCATGACAATGGCAAATTCAGACCCGTCCGCCGATGAAGTGTACCATTTTTGACCGTTGATGACATAGTCGTCACCGTCCTTTACGGCGGTTGTGTCCATCATCACCGGGTTGGAACCGGGCAGTTCCACTTCGGTCATTGAAAAGCAACTGCGGATCTTGCCCGCCACCAGAGGTCCCAAGTATTTCTTTTTTTGTTCGTCGCTGCCAAATTGATGAAGGATCTCGATGTTGCCGGCATCCGGCGCCTGGCAGCCGAATATGTAATGCCCCAGGGGGCTTCGCCCCAAGGACTCGGAAACCAGGGCATGCTCCATCAGATTCAGCTCCATCCCCCCGTATTCCTTGGGATGATTGGGTGCCCAGAGCTCCATTTGCTTGACCAGCTTGCGTTTTTCCTCGAAAACCGGCCGGAGACTCCGGGCGGGCTTGGTCAGAAACTCCGGCTCCAGCGGTATTAACTCCTTGTCAACAAATTCATCGATCATCCCGAGGATGGTTTCCATTTTTTCAGATACGGTAAAGTCCATAGAATCCTCCAATTGTGATTTAGGCCGTTATTGGGTTTTATCTGACAACATATCGAATCAATCGTACCGTCTTTTATTTTAGAGCGAAGCGATTCCACAATTCGTCATTCGTCATTCCAACTCACCGATAGGTTATAAATCCGTCATCGCCCGCCAATTCCAGATGGGTCACCTCGTTGAACCCGGCCAGCATCATGCCGCGGCGGTTATACTTGATGCGCGTGATTGAGGCATTCAAGAGCTGCCATGATATTTCGAGCGCTTTTTTATCGGATAACCCGAGTGCAATCTGCACCGCCACTGAGATCGGTCCCCCCGAGGTAAACACCACCAGTCGCTTGTCGGCGCCGTTCCAGGCCGCTAATTCTTCAATTCCCTGCCTGACCCGCCGGGTAAAGTCATCCCATCGCGGGATACCGTCGGCTTTGTACTTTCCGGTTATCCAGCGGGTCATCAGCGGTGCAAAAACCCTTTGAAATGCTTTTTGATCACCGGGAAGTTTATCCAGGTCTTTGGCGATAGAGGGTTCATCTTCGAGCATCTCTGGAATCAAGGCATGCCAGACGGCGAAGGAATCGTATTCGTTGAATGCTTTGGAAACAACGGGCTCAGGCACTGTAAGCCCTTTACTTGAGTAATGGTTGATGAATTCCCGGGCTGTATTCTGCTGACGCTCCATTTCGCCGTAATACAGGCCGTCAAATGATTTTCCGGTTTTGGCCAGGTGCTTTGCCAGGCACTTCGCCTGTCTGACACCGAGGGGTGACAGCCGGTCGTAGTTGTCTTCACCGAAGGAAGCTTGCCCGTGTCTGATAAAATAAATTTCGCTCATAAAAGATACCTTGACGGTTCGTTCGCCTTAGGTTTAAGTTGATACGCTTGAAAGCCACCCACTTCTGTTTGATTGATTTTACCACCTGCGGCGGAACCGTCCAAGGTAAACATATAGGGCCAATAAGTCCTATAGGACCTATCATCGGTACTACCGCCGGGAAAAGTCAACCGTTTCATATAATCCTGTGTCAACAGAGTCAAGAAAAAAAGAACGAACGTTCGTTTTTTTTTATTGACACGCTTTGCAGCGCTTTATATTGTTACTCATTATGAAAATTCTGGTGTGCATCAAACAGGTAGGTGAATCTGAAAGCCCGATTCAAATCGACGATCATGGCCGCTGGATTCAGACGGATGCCATAACCGGTTACCAAATGAACCGATTGGATGAATTTGCCGTAGAAGAGGCCGTACTGCTGAAAGAAGCCTATCCCGGCACCAGTGTCGATGCCATTACCCTGGGACCGGATCGTTCGGCTGAGGTGATTAAACGCGCAATCGGCATGGGTGCGAATCATGGCGTCCACATAATCACTGAATCCGAAGGCTATCTAAACCCCTTTAACATTGCGTCCCGTATTGCAGATTATGCCCGGGACAAACAATATACCCTTATTCTTACTGGCGTCATGTCTGAAGACCAGATGCAGGGGCAAGTCGGTCCCATGATCGCAGCCTGTCTATCCCTGCCTTGGGCCACAGCCGTTATTCGGCAGCAGTTGGCGTCGGATACTAAATCCGTTTTGGTGGAGCGGGAGATTGAAGGCGGCCGCAGGGATACATTGCAACTGCAACTGCCGGCCGTTTTAACCATTCAATCGGGTATCAACAGTCCGCGTTATCCTTCACTTTCAAATCTGCTGCGGGCCAATAAACAGAAATTGGAAACGTTTCAAGCCGGCGATTCAACCCAACCGCAGTTACGGGAAAATGTCGTGCGCGTCACATATCCCGAAAACTCTCGTTCCGGAACCATTTTAACAGGCACCCAGCAGGAAAAGGCCTGCCGGCTCTTGAATCTGTTTCGCGAAAGGGCCCTGCTCCGGTAATGATCAAATTTGTTCGTTTAGCTCACAATTGGAATACTGTAATCCCAATAAATTTTAGCAATTCCGGTACCCGGTACCTTGTATTATGAAGCAAACCATTGTCGTTATCATCGAGCATTTTGGCGGCCAAATCAACCCCGTCTCCCACGAGCTGGTAACCTGTGCCGAAAGGCTGCGACAAAACACCGCAGCAGCTGTCAAGGCGGTCATTCTCGACGTCGATCCGGCCAAACTCGCCCGCGAGATGGCCGATACCTGGGGGCTTGAAGTAATCGCCGTCCGGATTTCGCAGTTGACCTCCTACAATGGAGAGATTTACAAAAGCGTTCTGGCAGATCTACTGCGGGAGTTAAAGGCTGCCTATGTTTGTGCCGCTCACAGTTCCCAGGGGATGGACTTTGCACCGGCGCTAGCGGTAGAATTAAATGCCGCCTGCATTACCGGAGTTGAAGATATCCTGGAAGTGGAAAATCGAACCTGCTTTGCGAGACCGATTTTCGGCGCTAAAGCAGTCGCCCATGTCCGCCCGGAAAAAGATCTCTCAATCCTCACCATTCAGCCCGGGATGTTCAGGCCGCAAAAACCGGACAAACCCGTTTACGGCAGCGTGACCAATCGATCCTTCAAATGCGAATCCCTGAAGACCCGATCAAGGGGTATAAAAGAGGCGGAGGCGGATATGACGGGCATCACCGAAGCCGGTGTCATTGTCTCTGCCGGCCAGGGCCTTGGGGATAAAGACAACCTGGGTCTCATTTATCAACTAGCCGCATTATTCGCCAAATCGGCGGTCGCCGGTTCCCGTATCGTTTGCGATTTAGGCTGGCTGGAATACAGGTGTCAGGTGGGGGTCACCGGAGCAACCGTTTCGCCGCAGCTTTACATTGCTTGCGGTATATCCGGCGCGGTGCAGCATGTAATGGGCATGCGCAATTCCGAATTTATTGTGGCCATCAACAAAGATCCGGCGGCCGCTATTTTTCAGGTCGCTGATATATGTATTGTAGAAGATTTGACCACGTTTATTCCTGCTCTTATTGAGGTGTATGAAAAAACGAAAAGCGACGGTCTATGATAGGAATTCGAAAGGGTGTAATTTTAATTGAAAAAATGAGCTAAAATTAAGGAGGCCGGTATGGTTAATTTTTCACTGGAAAACAAAATCGCCCTGATAACCGGTGCCAGCAGGGGGATCGGGGAAGCGATCGCTTTAACATTGGCAGAATATGGCGCCCACTGCATTCTGGTCAGCCGCAAGCTAGACAGCCTGAAGGCCGTCAAAGATAAAATAGAGCAAAAGGGCGGGCAGGCTGAAGCCCTTGCCTGCCATACTGGAAATCTGAATCAGATAAAAGATTTATTCGAAAAAGTTAAAAATACCTCCGGCCGGTTGGACATTCTTATTAACAACGCGGCTACCAATCCCTATTTCGGAGATATGCTCGATGCCGATGAGCGCGCTTGGGACAAGACCCATGAGGTTAACCTCAAAGGTCCTTTTTTCATTACCCAGCATGCGGCCCGGCTGATGGAAGCATCCCGGGGCGGTGCCATCGTCAATGTGGCCTCCATTAATGGTGTCCGACCGATACCGATGCAGGGAATATATTCCATTACCAAGGCGGGGTTGATTACCATGACCAAAGCCTTCGCCAAGGAACTTGCCGTTAAAAATATTCGGGTCAATGCCTTGCTGCCCGGTTTGACGCAAACGCATTTTTCGGAAGCCCTCATTAAGAACGAATCGATCTACAAAACTGCAATTCGACAAATCCCGCTGGGTAGACACGCGCAGCCAAGTGAAATGGCCGGTGCGGTTCTTTATCTTGTTTCCGATGCGGCCTCATATACGACCGGCACGTGTATTGTCTGTGATGGGGGCAAGTTGGTTTAACCCCGACTTTTGCAACGTCGGGTTAACGGTTCCAGAAGTGTTTAATGGGCGGTACAGTGGCCTAACCCGGATACAAAGTAAAAGGAAGCAATCATGACGGTACATGTCGAAAAAGACGGAGCGCTGACCACAATCATCTTAAGTCGGCCCGAGGTCCGCAATGCGGTTGACCGTGAAACCGCCAAAGAACTGGCGGATGCTTTTCGTTCCTTTGAGAATGACAAGGCAGCGAGGGTAGCGGTATTCTGCGGCGATCAGGGCCAGTTCTGCGCCGGAGCGGATTTAAAAAAAATCGCTGCAGGTATACCCAACCGGGTGGAACCTGCAGGTGATGGTCCCATGGGGCCGACCCGCATGCGCTTGAGCAAACCCGTCATCGCCGCCATCTCCGGCCATGCGGTCGCCGGCGGTCTGGAATTGGCGCTCTGGTGTGATCTCAGAGTCATGGAAGAAGATGCCATCCTGGGAGTTTTTTGCAGACGCTGGGGCGTTCCCTTGATTGACGGCGGCACGGTGCGTCTTCCGCAGTTGATCGGTTTAAGCCGTGCGCTCGATCTGATTTTGACCGGTAGACCGGTTGAAGCACACGAAGCGTTGCAGATGGGACTGGTCAATCGGGTGGTCCCAAAGGGTAAAGCCAGGGAATCCGCCGTGAAGCTTGCACATCAGATAGCCGCCTTTCCCCAGACATGCCTGCGGGGAGACCGCATGTCGGCCATTGAACAGGTCGACCTGCCGTTTGAGCAGGCCCTAGCCAATGAATTTAAACACGGTCTGCGGTCGCTGGAAAATGAGGCTGGAACAGGGGCCGCCCGGTTTGCAAAAGGAGCCGGCCGCCATGGTCGTTTTGAAAAATAGTCATGATGATTGCCGACCCGGCCGTATGCATATCCATTTTAAGTCATTTCTTCCCTACAAACAGCTGTTTTTCACAATGCGTCAGGCAGCCTTAAATTTGGTATTTTCAGCAGGCATCTGATGCATCTGCTAATTTTTGAATGCCATCCAGGTCAAAGTCTTCGGCCATTTGAATAATCTGTTTGCTGAGCGGTATGCATGAATCTGAATATAAGGGATTGTTTTTTGTGCACATTTTGTTTTTGATTTAGACATATTTTGCCGCTCCTATAGAAGGTCTCGAACGTGATTTTGAATCGACAGGGGATCGAGATTATTTAAACCAGAAGATATTTATTCCGCACTTCCTCGTTGTTTCTCAGATCTTCGATGCTGCCCTCATAGCGAATGACGCCGTTGTCGATGACATAGCCCCGGTCCGATAGCCTGAGCGCCACATCCAGGTTCTGCTCGGCCAGCAGAACGGTTAGTCCGGCCTCTTTGAGTTTGGCGATCTGCTCTTCAAGGAGTTCAACGATGAGCGGGGCCAAACCCTCGGTGGGCTCATCCAGCAACAGCAGGTCCGGGTTGGTCATCAAGGCCCTTGCAATGGTTAGCATCTGCTGCTCGCCGCCGCTAAGATAGCCCGCGCGTCTTGTATCGATTTGCTCCAGCGCCGGAAAAAATTGATACACCCGTTCCTTATTCCATCCGCCTTCCGTCAGATTGCGTTCGCTGATCTCCAGATTTTCTCCCACCGTTAAATCAGCAAATACCCGCCTGTCGTCCGGGACATAGCCGATTCCCATCCTGGCAAGCATGAACGGTTTTTTTCCGGCCGTGGGTTGGCCTTTAAAGCGGATGAGCCCCTCCTTGGGGGGCGTCAGGCCGATGATGCTTTTCATGGTGGTGCTTTTGCCTGCGCCGTTGCGTCCCAACAGGCAGACGACTTCGCCCTCTTTGATTTCCAGGGAAACACCGAACAGAATATGGCTCAACCCGTAATAAGTATGGATCTCTTCAACCTGAAGCATTACTTGGCCCCCCCGAGATACGCTTCCTGAACCCTTCGGTCCGCTCGGACGGTTTCCGGGTCCCCCTGAATGATAGTCTGCCCCTGTTGCATCACCATGATTTTTGTGGCCACGGCAAAAACAAGGCTCATGTCATGTTCGCAGAATAAAATGGTCAAGCCCAGATCTCCGGAAAGCTTTCGGATCAATTTGATGGTCACCGCCGTTTCCTCCGGAGACATACCGGCGGTGGGTTCATCAAGAATGAGCAACTCGGGTTCGGTGCCCAGCGCAATGGCCATCTCCAGCACCTTCTGATCACCGTGGGACATGGCGCCGCAGATGCGGTCCCTTTTTTCCATCAAGCCCACGCTTGCCAGGATCTCTTCGGTACGCACCACCACCATAT
>JBAVYC010001461.1:0-5948 GCA_049698595.1 Desulfobacterales bacterium
ATGCTAGACACGCCGACACCTGTCTACGATCCCGTCTTAAGCGAAGCACAAGCGGGGGGAAACCCATATAAACAATCAGTGTGCTTGCTGCCCTGAGAGAGCCACTTTTTCCTTACGTAGTCTCGGAAAAGGCCTAGTCCCTATTTGGAATATGAGAGATGTCTGAAGAATGTCGGTTTTCAGGAAGTCTCGTGCAGCCGATGTGTCTTTAATTTGAGGGTTTTGATGAATATGGGAAAGATTATTGGCAGGAATTTCTGGGCAACCCGGGCTTCTTTCCTGGGGGCGATAAAATGAGAAACTGTACAAACCGCCATTCATGCGAAGGCAGGAATCCAGAATATTCGTTACCGAATAAACTGGATGCCCGCCCCGCCTTCGCGGGCATGACGAATAGAATACTCCGATCCTTCAATTACTTGACCGCATCGTAGTGAATTACTGCTGCGGGTTCGAGAATCCGAAAGGTGAATGATTCGGTGTAATACAGTTTCACTTTGTCGGAACTGTGCGACTCGTAACCGACTGCCATATCCTGTCCGAGGATAATTTCCAAATCACCACCGCGCTGGGAAAGCATGAAGGCCTCATTTTCGTGCTTACCGGTCAGATACGGACTCAGCACAACCTGGCCGCCCAAGATGTTTTCCGCCTGCATCTTGACCGGGTAACCTTGCAAATGCGCCGACATCAGACTCCAAAGCTTCGGTCCGACGACAAAGGCGTAAGGGCCCTCGACGGCGCGCCCGGTAAAAGCGGTGATACCTTCGGCGATCGCTTCCAGCAATTGCTCGGGTTTGGCGCCCATCGTGAGGCATTCGCCCTCGGCGCAAAGCGCCAACCCCCTGATATTGGCTTCGGGCAAGCCGTGGTAGATAACTTTTTCCTCGAATAAAGCGATTTTTCTGGCAGCCGCCTCCAAACTGGCAAGGTCAACATCTTTGGCACCGCGGACAACGTTATCCAACTCAGTCACGTCGAGTTCAAATGGTATTCGCGTTTCGACCAGATGATGAACCTTATGAATGCCATAGGTGACGGCATCTTTCGGCTGCTTTTTGGGAAATTCCAGACGACCTTCAGGAACACCCGGAAAATCGGTTCCCATTGGACCGGTGACATCGATCACCTTGCGGGCCGATAATATCGCTTTTAAACTGCGGATAGCCTGTGCGTCAATCTCCGCCCAGGCTTCGGCGGGAATCGGTGCCAATTCTCTTTTTAAGATATCCATTTTATCTCCTTTCACTGGCTGCAAGACAAATATTTTTTGGTTTAGCTCAAACTTTCAAACTTCCAATACCGAGGCCCTGAGCGGTGGTCGTGCCGGAGCCGCTCGCAACCGTTTGGGGACGTGCGGCAGGCCTGGCGGCCGGCGTGGCGATCGCACCGGGAACATCAGGCAATTTAATCCCCAGTAGTTTATTTTTGGCTTCGACAAACAGCTTGCCGAGCGTATCGAGATCCTCGGCCGACATAACCTGCTGGGACATGGGAAATATTTCCAGTTCCTCTTCATCCAGGTGGTGGGTCGTATATTCCCCCAAACCTTCAATTTTTATTGGGAAATGTTCGTGTTCGGGTGGAAATCCCTCTGCATCTTTGATGATCATTTCAATGATGTGATGTTCGTTGACCGCCTCCAAGGCATCATGTTCTGCTTCCGGTATCGATTTTAATATGTCATAGAAGTATTTTTCTTCCATGGTGTGATGGACAACCAGATGGCGCGTGAATTCATCGAACACTTTCGGGTCAATTTCAGATTGGGCGTAAAGTTGTCTGAGGGTTGCGTGGTGCGCAACCAGTTCGTCGGTAATGCTCATAAATCCTCCATCGGTTATGTGGGTTTATTCAAATTCAAAGACTGTAAGGACAAATTCTAAAGCGGTTCTTATCTGGGCTTTAAAAATGGCATACTGGGTTTCGAATGTCAAGCGTATTACCCATCACTAAGACGCCGGAACATTAGGCCCAAACGACCTATATTTCCGGGTTACAAATAGGAAGAATTTCAGGTGGGCCCAAACCGTTTTATGGTGGTTCAGTAACCGCCACCCGGCCGGGGAAAGGAGATGAAACTCGCCCCGATCGTCTGTCGCCTGAGCATCAGCCTTGGTCGCAGGCCACGCTCAGCCAGTTGCCTGGATACTTATAGGCCGTTACTCCGGTGGCTCCGGTAACCAAAACCTCCTTTGCACGTTTCGTTCCTTACCCTGTTTACTTAAAGGTTTTCAGAGTGCTCATGCCGCCATCGATGTGAACAATCTGGCCGGTGAGCCAGGCACTGGCATCCGATAACAAAAACAAAGCCAAACGAGCAACTTCCTGCGAGGTCCCAATTCGTTTTAGCGGATGACGATCCGCGGATGCCTGACGCTTTTCTTCACTGGACAACAAATTGCCCGCCAAAGGGGTATCCGTCAAGGAAGGGGCGATCGCGTTAACGCGGATACGGGGCGCAAATTCAGCGGCCAATGATCGCGTTAATCCTTCCACAGCAGCTTTGGCGCCTGCAACCGACGCGTGAAATGGCATTCCGGTTTTTACTGCCACTGTGCTAAAGAGAACAACAGAAGCAGGGGTTGATGATTTTTTGAGCTGTTTTAAGCAGGCTTGAATGGTTTTCACAGCTCCCAGAAAATTTATCTGTAGATCTTCTAAAAAATCATCGATTGTGAGACGCTGAAAAGGTTTAAGCCGTATGGTTCCCGGACAATAAACCAGTCCATTTAAAATTTCCGGCAATTTTGTTAGATTGAAAGGATCCGCTTTTACATCGAGCCTAAAATGATGCACGCCGTCTAAGCCGGTTAGCTGATCATTGGTTCGGGATCCCACGTAGATTTCATGCCCTTTTTTGTGGAGTGCTTTGACGATTTCCAGACCAATTCCGGTACTGCCACCAATGATGAGAAAATTTTTTGTTTCCATCTCGAGTTGCCTCCTAATTATCTTTTCTAAATCATTGCGCTTTCTGCCGATGCTTTTCAATCATTTTTTTGGTCTGATTGATTCGTTTGGTGATCAAGATAGACCTTGGACAACTTTGGGTGCATTTGAAGTGGTTCCGGCAGGGCCAGACGCCATCCGGGTGATCAAGTATCGGCAGGCGTTCCTCGAATCCCCGATCGCGGGTGTCCGCCAAAAAGCGGTAGGCCTGGGCGATGGCTGCCGGCCCTAAGAAGGCTGGATGGTTTTCAGGAATCGGGCAGGCGGAATAGCACGAGGTACACAAAATGCAGTTGGTCGTGTCGTCAAAGACCATCCGCTCTTCCTGGGATTGGATGCGCTCCTTTTCTTTGGGCAGCTCATCATTGATGAGATACGGCTTGATCGCCCGATATTTCTTGAAGAATTCTGTCTGATCCACAATCAGATCGCGTTGTACGGGAAAATACTGCAGTGGTTCAATGGCAATTGTATCGCCGTCCCGGGTCACTACGTCTTTTATCAGGGTTTTGCATGCCAAACCATTTTTGCCGTTGATCCGCATCGCATCAGAGCCGCAGACCCCGTGCGCACAGCTCTTGCGAAATCCCAAGGTGCCGTCCTGGAAGCGTTTGATATTCATTAACGCATCCAACAAGCGGTCATTTGGATTTGCCTCTACGGTGTATTCCTGAAAATAGGGCTTTTCATCACTTTCGGGGTTAAAGCGTTTTATTTTGAGATTAACTTTCATGGTCCTATCCTTTCTGTTAATAAGTCCGCGGTTTGGGTTCCCATATGGAAGTATCGACCCTCTTGTATTCGATACGCACCGTGTCACCGTCCAAATAGGCCAAGGAATGTTTCAGCCAGTTGTCATCATCACGATCCGGAAAATCTTCTCGGCTGTGAGCACCGCGACTCTCTTGGCGATTCAAGGCAGAGGCAGCCGTGAGCAGTGACAAGTCCAACAGATTGCGCAGTTCGATGAGTTCCAGCAAATCGGTATTAAACGCACGACCGGTATCTTGCGCACGTACCTGTTGATAGCGTTCGAGCAGGGCTTGAATCTGATCAACCGCCGCCTGCATGTCTTTGGCACTGCGGTAAATACCGACTTTTTCCATCATTGCGATCTGCATTTCATCCATGATATGCCCGCCATGGGGTCCGGTCTGTCCATCGGTCAATCGATGAATCCAGCGACCGGCCTCGTCTGCGACATCTTCGCTGACCGACGGGACTTCAACTTCTTTGACATAGTCGCCGATATGCTGGCCGGCCCGCCGCCCGAACACCACCAAGTCAAGCAGACTATTGGTCCCCAGCCGATTGGCACCATGTACCGATACGCAGGCACATTCGCCGACAGCATATAATCCTTCCACGATGGTTTCCTTGCTGTCTTTGATCACTCGGCCAAAGGTATCGGTCGGAATACCACCCATTGCGTAATGTGCCGTGGGCAACACCGGAATTGGGTCGTCGGCCGGATCAATACCCAGATAGGTTTGACAAAAACTAGTGATGTCCGGCAGTTTTGCTCGCAGGACCTCCTTGCCCAGATGAGTGGCATCCAAATGGACATAATCATCAATTTTACGATCGCCCCGAATGCCCCTGGCGGCCCTGATTTCCGTTAAAATCGAGCGTGCAACGATATCCCGTGGCGCCAAATCCAGAAGTGTCGGCGAGTAGTGCTCCATAAAACGTTTCCCATCCCGGTTGCGCAAGATACCGCCTTCGCCCCGCACGGCTTCAGAAATCAAAATGCCCAATCCCTTAATGCCGGTGGGGTGAAATTGGAAAAATTCCATATCTTCCAGCGGAATGCCGCGCCGGGCACATATCGCCGGACCGTCTCCCGTGTTGGCATGGGCATTGGATGTGATTTTGAAGATGCGCCCAAAGCCGCCGGTGGCAAACAGGACGGCTTTGGCAGCAAAAATATGCAGTTCGCCGGTGGCCAGTTCGACCGCGACAACGCCCTTGCAGCGATTGTCCTCTAAGATCAAATCGAGTACCTGGAATTCGTCATAAAAAGACACGTTATTCTTGATACACTGCTGGTAGAGTGTCTGCAAAATCATATGTCCGGTGCGATCAGCGGCATAGCAGGCGCGACGTACGGGTGATTCGCCGAAATTGCGGGTATGACCGCCAAAGCGGCGTTGATCGATACGTCCTTCGGGTGTCCGGTTAAACGGCAAGCCCCTGTTTTCCAAATCATACACCGCTTGAACGGCTTCTTCTGCCAATATATTGGCTGCCTGCTGATCGACCAGATAATCGCCGCCCTTGACGGTGTCAAAGGCGTGCCATTCGGGCTTGTCTTCTTCCACATTTCCCAGTGCGGCGCTGATGCCTCCCTGAGCAGCCCCGGTATGGCTGCGAACAGGAATTAGCTTTGAAAGCACGGCCGTTTGCGAGCGTTGACTGGCTTCCAAGGCCGCATACAGACCCGATCCACCGGATCCCACAATGATCGTCTCAAATTGATGAATCACGTTCCACCTCCATCACTTGTTCAATTGGATTGATATGAATCAGCAGCCCCCAGCAGTGGTGGCCCCGGCCCCTTCCAGGGGCCATCTTCATACTCCAGCTCTGCTGGTGCTCGCTGATTGGGTTTTTACTGTGCCATGAAAAATGTTGGTTGTCAAAACGAATCACGATAGTTCGATAGGATAGTTTCAGAGTTATCAGTATTCGACGTTCGATGTTGGGCGTTCGATGTTCAACATTCAATCTTTTCATTTTCTCGGCCAAGCGGAATTTCATACGAACAGCGCTTTTTGAAAAGTTTACCCGCCTTGGGAGGGCGGCTAGTTTAACCCTATATAAACCGTGCCATTTTGGCGTAGTTTCATATGAGCGGCGCCGCTGGCCTGAGCGTCCAGTCTGATCGAAAAAGAAACTTTTGGGGCTCGGTTCCTAAATCGGCCGTTGTTGGGTTTCGCAATTCGCAATAACACCGGCAAAATGTAGGTTGGGTTGAGTGCAACGAAACCCAACAA
>JBAVYC010001462.1:0-1714 GCA_049698595.1 Desulfobacterales bacterium
GACAGACTGCGCCGGCGTCGACGGGCCGCGCGGCGTGTCGCCGTCATCCTTGACTATTCCGACGGCAGGCGCTGCACCCGCCGACTGGCAGCCAAACCGGCCACCGCCAACGATTTTACCCTTTTCGTACTGGCCCGGCGCACGCTGCTTCTGGCCTGGACCCGACGGGTCCGCATCCGCCACCTGCGTTTGATTTGCGACCGGCTGATCTTTCCGCCGGCCCAGCTGGCGCTTTTTGCCGACGAGCGCAAGGAAAAAAACGACCATGACAATCTTATCATCGCCATCGACGATATCCGCAACCGCTTCGGGAATGAAGTAATTCAGATGGGGCGGACATTAGCTGCTTAACGCTAGATTTCGAGTTCCAAACAATTTAAAAGCCGGCAAAATCTGAAACATGAAATCCGAAGCACGAAACAAATACGAATGACCAAAATACAAAATCAAAAACGACGCATTTTGGCGACAACAAGTCAGACAAGTCAAAAAATCAGCGCTTCGCATTAAATTTCGTAATCCCTCGAATTGCTCCGTTTTGAACATTTAATATTTGAATTTCGAATTTGTTTCGCATTTCGATATTCGGATTTCGAATTTATAGATACTATGATCCCATTAACTGTCCGATCCAGCTACTCCCTCATGTGGGGGACATCTTACGTCAAACAGGTTTGCCTCACAGCCAAGCGCCTGGGCTATGATCGCCTGGCCCTGACCGATACCGACAATCTCTATGGATTGTGGCCGTTTTTGCGAACCTGCCGGCGCGAAGGTCTCACACCGATTGTCGGAGCGGAAGTCACCGATCCCCATCGCAAAGTACGCGCCGTGTGCCTGGTGGAAGATGAGGCCGGTTATCGCAACCTCTGCCGCCTGCTCACCCGCCGCCACATGGCGGCGGACTTCGATCTGAAAGAGGTCCTGCCGAATTATGCAACCGGCCTGGTGATATTGACCCAAGATGCCGATCTCTTGCACACCTGGTATTCGGCCGGGGTGACAGTGGCGGCCGCCATGCCGCGCAAACCCCTGCCGCCCACCCATGCGCTGCGCCGCGTCGCAAAACATCTGGGGGTGTCCCTGGCGGCAACTCCGGGAAGTTTTTTCCTGCACCCCCGGGATGCAGCCGTTCACCGCCTGCTGCGAGCCATCGACCGCAACACCTCATTGTCACGCCTGGCCGCCGACGATATTGCGCCGGCCGATGCCTGGTTGGCTTCACCTGAAGAATACCGCCGCCGGTTTGATATCTGTCCGCAAGCTATCCGGGCAACCCATGAAATTGCCGAGCGCCTGACGTTTACAGGCCCGCAATTCGGCATTGTCATGCCGCCTCTGACGGGCGCAAACGGTGCCGATCCGGCCCGACGCCTGCGTCAGGCCGCTTATGCCGGCGCTCGCAAGCGTTACGGGGCAGAACTTTGCGAAGCAGTGGTGGAGCGGCTTGAACACGAATTACACAGCATTACGGCTATGGGATTTGCCGCCTATTTTTTAATCGTTCAAAATATCATTCAACACAGCCCACGCACCTGTGGCCGCGGTTCCGGCGCCGCATCCCTGGTGGCGTATTGCCTCGGAATCACCAATGTGTGCCCGCTCAAGCACAATCTGTATTTCGAACGCTTTTTAAATCCCGGTCGCACGGATCCGCCCGACATCGATGTCGATTTTGCCTGGGACGAACGCGATGACGTCCTGGAGGCGGTCT
>JBAVYC010001463.1:0-2507 GCA_049698595.1 Desulfobacterales bacterium
TATTTAAGGTGTGGCCATCATTATAGTTGAATTAACAAATTATCGATATCTATACTTGACACTTATAAATAATCTTTGTTAATCAGTACGGTTTGTTGATGCTTTTTAATTATAAAAAAAACCGGGCTTGGACCGAGAACCTGACGATTGTCATGCAAATCGGCCTGACAATGGCCGGATGCATCATTTTTTGTTTTTTCCTCGGACTATATATTGACAAGTGGCTGGGGACCAAGGGTATATTTGTCACAATCTTTACGATTTTAGGTGTTATCGGTGGCGGCATCACGGTGTATCGTCAAATCCTGGAGGTAATTGAAGACAACAACAACGAACAAAAAAATCGGGACGCTGGAGTCCGTTAAGCAGACACAGAAAAAATATGGATCCCGGGCTATGTGGACGGCGATTATCATCGGGATTTGTTTTTTCCTGGCCGGGCAAAAACCAGTAGGCAAAGGGTTGGTTCTGGGCGCCGTTTTCAGTGTGACCAATTTTATATTAATCGGCAAAGCCCTTCCCTTGCGAATAGGCAGATCAAAAAGAAAAACTTTTTTTCTTTCCCTGGGTTCAATATTTTTCAGATACGCTTTAATGGCGCTACCGATTGTGGTGGCAGTTAAATTTGATCAGTTTGATCTGGTGGCGGCAGTGATTGGCCTTTTCATGATCCAACTTGTTATTCTGGCCGATCATTTCTTAAAGCTGATTATCTCAATCCGGAATAAAGAGGCATAAGGAATACGATTTCGTTTTTTCGTGGTCAAAAAAATCTTGCCATAAAAAGCAAAACAACGAATTCTGAGACACAATTATGGATGAACTGGGCAAAATACATCAGCTAATCATTCCTTTTTTGGGGCACAGTATAACAATAAATCTTGAAGTTATCTTAATGACCTGGATTGTCTTTGCGTTGCTGATCATCATTGGTCTGTGTGCCAGCAACAAAAAAAGTATCCTGCCCAGACCGATCCAGGCACTGGGGGAATTGATTGTCAGCCTGCTGTATGAGCTTACCGAAGATGCGCTGGGAAAAGATTTGGCCAAAACCTATGCTCCCCTGATATGTGCATTGTTCATGTTTCTGCTTTTTTCCAACTGGCTGGGGATAATCCCCCACCTTGAAGAACCGACGAAGGACCTCAATACTACATTGGGTCTGGGGATTATGGGATTTGTTATCGCCCACTATGCCGGGATAAAATCTAAAGGGATTAAGGCTTATCTTAAAGAATATTTCCAGCCGATATTTTTCATGATGCCGTTAAACCTAATTGGTGAACTTGCAAAAATCGTCTCAATTTCCTTTCGTTTATTCGGCAATATTATGGGGGGCTCCATCATTATACTGGTGGTTTCCTATTTAACTTACAGCGTTGTTCTCCCGCCTTTTCTTTATGCTTTTTTCGGGCTCTTTGTGGGCACCATCCAGGCATTTGTATTTACCATGCTTACGGTTGTATATATTTCAGTACAGGTAAAATAGCACATGGAAATAGATACTCAGACAATAGTTAGTGTGGCTGCTTACACCGGAGGCGGCCTTGCAATGGGACTCGGTGCTATCGGCGCGGCGATCGGCGAAGGCTATACGGCTGCCCAGGCCAATGTGGCCGTCTCGCGGGATCCAAAAAATTCCAGCGAAATTTTCAAAAACATGCTGGTGGGACAGGCTGTGGCCGAGTCGGCCTCTATTTTTGCGCTGGTCATCGCCATCCTGCTGCTATTTTTGGACGTACCCGTTCCAACCCTCCTGAAAGCTGCAGCTCTTTTCGGCGCTGGCATCAGTATGGGTTTTGGGGCCATAGGGTCGGGGATCGGATCAGGATACCCGGGCGGGAAGGCCTGTACCGGCATAGCGAGACAGCCGGCAATAGCTTCCCAATTGACGACCAATATGCTCATTGGATCGGCGGTATGTCAAACACCCGCCATATTTTCCATGGTTGTGGCCCTGATGCTGATGTTTATAAATTTTGGGGATGCTCCGCTTTACCCGACTTGGGCCGCTTATCTTGGCGCCGGCATCAGTATGGGACTGGCGGCCATCGGTTCAGGATACGGCGGCGGTTTGGCAGCCGGGGCAAGCTGCGAGGGAATCGCCAGACAACCTAAAACTGCAGCAAACGTGACGACCATCATGCTGGTCGGACAGGCTGTGTCTCAGACGCCCTCCATCTTTGGATTATTGGTAAGTTTTATATTAATGTTCAAATCATTTCCCGAGTCCACGGCCCTGAGCGCTTCAATGGCACTGTTAGGAGCCGGAATCTGCACGGGTTTCGGCGGTATTGGACCGGGACTGGGCAACGGCATGACCGCCGAAGGTGCAGTGCGGTGGGTGGCACGAAATGTAGAACACGCAGGCGATTTAATGCGGATCATGTTGGTCGGTCAGGCGGTATCGCAATCCACGGCGATTTATGCCATGGTCGTGAGTCTGGTATTGATATTCGTGGTGTAAATGGATTGAAGAAAATTATTTCAACAATAATTTATCAAAA
>JBAVYC010001464.1:0-3370 GCA_049698595.1 Desulfobacterales bacterium
GTGGTGCGTTTGACGGAGTTGGAAAACAAATTGGAAGGAAACAAGCCGCCCGCTCCCACGGAAATTGAAGATACGGTAAAAAAGATCGTATCCCCGCTCAAAGATATCCGTGGCGGCGTGCAATATAAAAAATATCTGGCGGGGACCTTAGTAAGTGACTGCATTTATAATGCCCAAACCGGGGGAAAAATGACGAATGAAGAATGTTACGATGGTTGAAAAGTGAAGTGTCCAATTATCTTGCAAATATGGGATAAATTTATGTTTACACTTAACCAATCAACTAATCAACCAATCAACGATATCTGAATTCGTAAAGGGAGCCAAACCAGCCATGAAAATAAATGTTACCTTAAATGGAGTGCCAAGAACCTTTTACACGGCGCCTGGTGAGAACGTGAGACACCTGCTGGCACGTGAAGGTATCTTCTCCATGCGAAACGGTTGTGACGCTCAGGGCGTCTGTGGAGCGTGTGCAATTATCCTTGACGATAAGGTGGTTAATTCCTGTCTGTTGGTGGCGCCGCAAATTGACGGCAAAGAAATTACCACCGTCGATTCACTGGCAACCCACCGGAACCTTTCACCGGTTCAATCGGCCATGGTCGATGCGGGAATTGTCCAGTGCGGTTATTGCACCCCTGCGATGGAATTGGCCATCACGGAGTTGCTGAAGCGGGAAGATAACCCGACCCGTGGGCAAGTTCAAGATGCCCTCTCCGGCAGCCTTTGCCGATGTACCGGATATGAACAGATATTTACGGCCGTTGAGATTGCTGGAAAACGCTTGAAAGACCCCGGATTTAGGCAACCTGTAGCGCCCGATTTCAGGGAGGATTTGCGCATCGTCGGCAAAGCCCAACTTAAAGTTGACGGCCCCAAACTTGCGCGCGGCGAGAAGGCCTTTGTCGAAGATATGGTTGAACCCGGTTCGTGTTATCTGAAAATGCTAAGAAGCCCGCATGCCCATGCCTATATCGCCGACATAGACACTTCGCAAGCGGAAAAAATACCGGGGGTGGTCTATATTTTAACTCATAAGAACTGCCCGGAAATTCAGTATACCCAGGCCGGCCAAGGGTTTCCCGAACCTTCGCCATATGACCGAAAATTAATGGCCCCTAAGGTATTACATGTCGGGGATAGAGTCGCGGCCGTTGTGGCCGAATCGCCTGAGATCGCAGAAGAAGCAGTTAAGAAAATCAAGGTTGAATTTGACGTATTAAAACCGGTGTTAACCATCGCTGAAGCCATGGCGCCGGGAGCGCCGATTATTCGCAATGCCGAAATAAAATACATTCACGGCGCTCCCGAAGACCTTGACAATTCAAATCTAGACCCGCGTGAAGGCAAGATAATTTATCGTTTCCCCATTGGCGCCGACCCCCGTAAAAATTTAGCCGCAAGTGCGGCCGACGGCATTGGTGACCTCAATAAAGGATTTGAGGAAGCCGACGTAATTTTGGAACGCGAATATGAAACCGCTCAGGTTCACTGTACGCCCTTGGAACCCCATGTCGTCTACACCCGAATGGATGGAGACAGGCTGATTATCCATGCGTCGACCCAGACACCCTGGTGTATCAGAAGAACGGTGGCACGTGCCCTTGAAATCAGTGAGAACAAAATCAGGGTCATTAAAGAACGCGTCGGCGGCGGCTTCGGCTCCAAACAGGACGTGCTGCTGGAAGAGGTTGCGGCATATCTGACCTGGATCACCGGCCGGTCAATATTATTCCGATATACGCGTGAAGAAGATTTTATCGCATCGAGTACCCGGCATCCGTTCAAGATAAAGGTAAAATTAGGCGCCCGCCAAAATGGCCGCTTAACCGCCATATATATGGACGTAAAAGCCAATACCGGGCCTTACGGCAACCACTGCCTGACCGTTCCCGTAAATGCCGTTTCAAAATCCATGCCGTTATTTTTATGCGACAACGTTGGATTCGAGGTGAAATCATATTATTCGAATATACCGCCGACAGGCGCATACCAAGGCTACGGCGCGCCCCAAGGCTCCTATGCCCTCCAAACAGCCATGGCGGAACTGGCCGTAAAATTGGGGATGGATCAGCTCGAGTTGATTGAAAAAAACAGAGTTCGTGAAGGCGTCATGCTCGAAATTCTCAAATGTCTAGGGGAAGGACGCGAAGGTAAACCCGAGCGTGTTGCCAGCTGTGGCTTGGGACCGGCATTAAAAAAAGGCGCGGAGCTGATAAACTGGGGCCGCAAAGAAGCAAGTCATGATCCTGATGTAAAAATCGGCCAAGCCGTGGTGATCGTCCAGCAAGGCTCGGGATTGCCCGGTCTTGATTCGGCCAGCGCCGTGCTCCGGATGCTCGGGGACGGGACCTTTACATTGCTCAGCGGCGGCGCTGATCTGGGTACCGGGTTGGATACGGTGGCAGTTAAAGTGGCGGCTGAATGTCTGTGCACGGATATGGACAACATCGCAATTATTTCGGGCGATACCGATGCGACGCCATTCGATACCGGCGCTTATGCTTCCAGCGGGACCTTTTTTTCCGGCAATGCCGCCTTGGCAGCAGCCAAACTCATGAAAGCAAAGATTCTTGAGGTTGCGGCTCAAATGTTGAAAGAAGACAAGCAAGATTTGCAAATCGTTTATCCCGGAATCGTAAAAGGGAAAAAGAGTTCAATCACGTATCAAAAGATTGAGACTTTTTCGGAGAAAGGCACCGGTGGGGGCCAACTCGTCGCCTCGGCCAGTTTCACGACCGATGATTCAGCGTTTCCATATGGTGCCCATTTCTGTCAGGTGGCCGTCAATACCCGTACAGGAGAAGTCAAGATACAGAAATATTACGCCTTGCAGGATTGCGGCACGCCCATAAACCCGGAATTGGCCCAGGGCCAGATATATGGCGGTGTCCTGAAAGCAATTGGCCATTCATTGTACGAGGAAATGCATTTAGATGAGACCGGCCGGTGCTTAACTGCCGGCCTGATGGATTACAAAGTACCGATGATCCATGATCTACCGCAAGATTTTCGGGCCGAGCTGGTGTTTACCGAGGATCCTTTTGGGCCCTTCGGTGGCAAGTCGGTCGGCGAAATCAGCACAAACGGTGCCGCTCCGGCGATTGCCATCGCGGTCCACGACGCTGTCGGTATCTGGATCAGAAACTGGCCGTTCACAGCCGAAAAAATTCTCAACGCCCTGGGGAAGATCTAAAGGCTATTGTATTGGTTCACCGCAGAGACGCAGGGAGCGCAGAGATGAATTTCTTATTCTTTTGCCGTTGAGAGGACGGCAAAAGAAAAGTGCTCCATAGTGTTAGTCAAAAAGGTTTGTCTTTATTGCTCACCGAAGTGCAAGCCAGCAGCAACTACGACAATTACATGG
>JBAVYC010001465.1:0-3940 GCA_049698595.1 Desulfobacterales bacterium
GTAAAGTAATCCTCCGACATTCGGATCTTTCGACCACACAAATATATTTGGGAAAAATCAGTGATTCCGAGGCCTTAAAGTGGATTGAAACTATTTACAGCTAAACTCAACAAAGGGTGGTCGCGTCGGTTCGGGCCACCCTAAAAATTTGATTTTAATTGAACATCGCAGGGCTTTTCAGAACTGATATCTAAATTCCAGTAGGAGAAAAATGTAATTTTATCCGATCTGAATTATTACTGATTTATAGGTCAAATCACTAATTATCATAAAATAGACACCAACCACATGATATAGGTGTGCCACGGAGGTGCAAGGTACCAGTGGGTGCGAGTCCCGCCCGGGAAATTGTCGGTTCATCCCGGTCGCAACCCAGGCAGTGGGGTAGGGAGACCTTCCTGCTGAAGCCCGGGGAACAAATATAAGCCAAAAGGGCTGCAGCAAACTTGCAGGCAGTAATGCGAATGAACCTGAACAGGCCACGAAAGGACGCCGACCCGCCCTATATTCTGAGAAAGCCGCAGCAGGCTATAGCGCTCAGCTAAATTGAGACACCATTGCTCAGGTAAACAGAGACGCACCTTTCAGTAATATCCCGCCGTTGAGATTGAATCGGAAAAGATCCAGGCTTTACAAAAAAAGAACCCCCGTTGTACTTTAATTGTCGCCAAACAAAACAAGGACAACGAGGGTATGCCCAAATACATCAGCGATATAAGTGAGCACTTGGCTTTTTTGTAATACAGATACAGCCTTGTTTTCAATTCATTTCTGATTGGTACCGCCAAAAAGAGGTCCGCGGTATTGTTGCGCAGTACTACTGGGTTGTTCGGAGCGTTCTCAAACAAAAGCCTCACCTGAAAAAATGCCTGGCCCAATGCAGGCATTGCCAGATCCTGTTTTTCACCCACCCACGCAATGCAGGCCGCAGCGATCTTGGCTGCCCTTTCGGCTGCCGGGAGGCCCACCGGCGTCAGAACGCTACCCGCCGAAGCATCGACTATTATCGGAGCCCGGAAGGCAAGGTAAAGAAGAAGCATTTGAATGCCGAACGCAGCAGGCAGAACCGGTTGTCGGAACCGGATTTCGATGAAAATGGCCTATGCACCGTTGACGCCGAGACGGTGGAACATATCCGGCTTCTTACCAGTCTGGTGGAGGGCCGTCGGGTAGGCCTGGCGGAGATTTATGGCATGTTGGAAGGGATATTGAGACAACACAGCATCGACGATTGCATAAAATTGCCCTACGGTGTGACGTGTCTTCAGCAAAATCCGCCATAAAGGACGCCAAATGGTCGAACAAGTGGAGATAACCCGTTTTGACTTGCGTTACCAGGACTGCCGGATGCGTAGTCCTGGCGCCGAGAAGGCCCTGCTGTTGTCAATTTTGGAAAAAGGCGTCCGCGAGCCGCTTTGTGGTATTGATAGCGAGCCGCACCGGATATTGCTCGACGGCTTCAAGCGGTACCGATGCGCCAAAAAGCTGGGAGTTGGTATCGTGCCTTACCGTTCGCTGGGCAAAGATGAGGTCACCGGCATTATCGAACTGATTCGTATGTCCAATGCGACAAGTCTGGGTATCCTGGAGCAGGCCAGACTGATGGACGAACTGAAAACAGTCCACCAGATGTCGGTATCCGAGATTGCAGGTCTTGTGGGCAAAAGCAAGGGGTGGGTAGGCATGCGCGTTGGCCTCATCGGGCAGATGAGCCCGTTGGTGATGGGCCGGATATTTGACGGGAAATTTCCTGTCTACGCCTATATGTACACCCTTCGTCCGTTCATACGTATGAACGGTGTGAACAAAAAGGAGATCGACGCGTTCGTCGGATCGGTGGCCGGCAAAAAGTTAAGCATCCGGGACATAGAGATTTTGGCCCATGGTTACTTCAAGGGCGGGGATGCGTTGCGAAAGCAGATTAAAGGTGGCGACATCGTATGGGCACTGAGCCGGTTGAAACAGACATCGTCCAATGCCGACGATTGCACCGAGCTGGAAAGACAGATGCTCAGAGAACTTGAGATCACGCAAAAATACATGCAACGGGTTACTTGCAAAAGCCAGGACAAACGATTTGCCACGAGCGGGTTTTTTGCCCAGGCCAATCTTTTGTCCGGTGGCATATTGAGACAGTTGGCCCCATTTACCCGGGCGATACGGCAATTTTATGATCGAAGCCGACAAGCGTAAAGCGATTTATCTTCTGCACAAGGAAGGTATGGGGATCCGAGAAATTTCTCGGCAGATGAACGTCAGCACCAATACGGTCAGTACCATCATCGGTCAGGGCGGCGAACTGCCGCAGACCACCCGAAACGATAAAATTGACATCGACACGGAACTGGTCGGCCATATCTATCTAAAGTGCCACGGCCGGGTTCAACGGACCCATGAAATCCTCAGCGAAGAACACGGCATCGATATCGGCTATTCCACATTGAGCCGGATCATCCGTGAGCTTGGCTTTGGAAAAAGAGGCAAAAAACGCTGTGGTCAAGAGCCAGACCAGCCTGGGGCCGAGATGCAGCACGACACCTCCCCGTATCGGGTCAAATTTATCAACACACAGGTTCTGGTTCAGGGCAGTCTTTTGTATTTTCGCTACTGCAAAGTGAGGTACCTGAAATTCTACCGGGCATTTGACCGGTTCAAGATGAAATGTTTTTTTCATGAAGCGCTCACTTTTTGGCAATATGTGGCAGCCGATTGCATCATTGACAACACGAATTTGGCCCGTCTTTATGGTACCGGTAAAAATGCGGTGATACACCCAGAAATGGCACAATTTGCCAAGCAGTACGGCTTTGAATTTGTCTGCCATGAAAAGGGGCACGCGAATCGAAAAGCCGGCAATGAACGCGGATTTTTTACGGTTGAAACCAATTTCTTTCCAGGGCGTGAATTTGCCGATCTCGAAGATATGAACCGCCAGGGCTTGGAGTGGGCAACGGTGCGAATGGCCAACAGAGCCACCACCAAAACCCGTTTGATCCCTGCCCAGGTGTTTGAATATGAAAAACCGTATCTTAAAAAGCTGCCCGTCTATGTCCCGGCCCCCTACCTTGTGCTGGAACGGGGCACCGACCAGTACGGATATACAGCCGTCGACGGCAATTACTATTGGATCCCCGGCACCAAACGCCACGATGTGAAGGTGCTGCAATATGCCGAGCATATGATGATCTACCGTAACCGGATGCTGCTCGGCCGTTACCGGATACCGGCTGATGGCGTTAAAAATAAGCGCATTTCCCCCGAAGGGCAGCAAATACCGCCGCACATGCCCAGAAACCGGAAAAAACCCGCCACCAAACAAGAGAAAATTTTACGTGAAGCGGCCAAACCGATCGACGAATATCTTACCTTTGCCATCAAAAACGGCGTCAAACAGAAACACCGGTTCATCCGCGCACTGTATGGCCTGTACCGGAAAATGGCCCTTGAAGTATTCATCAAAACGGTCAGCCGAGCGTTAAAATACCGGATCACGGATATCAAAACTGTCCAACGGATTGCCACGCTGCAGTTGACGGCCGCCAATTTCCAAATGCCGCTGCCGCAGATCGACCGGCAGTTGGAAAACAGAGACGCCTATATCGAAGGGTATTTTGCCGACGACGTTGATCTGAGCGTGTATGACACAGGGGATAACGATGGATGAAAAACTTACCCAAATGCTCAAGTATATCCGGCTTGGCGGCCTTTTGGCCAACTGGGACCGGTATCTTTCCACCGCCCAAAAAGGCAATTACTCCCATGCGCGGCTGCTCGAACACGTCGTCGAACAGGAGTGTCAACTCAAAAAGGAAAACGCCAGAAAGATGCGGCTTACCCGTGCCAGGATACCGGAAAAGTATGCGATCGAAACCTTTCCGTTTAACCGGCAGCCGAAGCTGAACAAAAAGATAATCATGAACATGTACGACCGGTTTGATTA
>JBAVYC010001466.1:0-6785 GCA_049698595.1 Desulfobacterales bacterium
CTGATGCCGCTCTACATACGCTTGGCAAAAAAGGTCATTTGTTCGGGCCGGGTGATCTGTTGACGCTGATGTATATTTTTCATCCAACCGTTGCGCAGCCGAAGCGAGAAGCACTCCTGGCTGCCCGGTCGCTGATTTATTCAAAATTAGTTGCCAAGGAAGAATCGACCGAGGATTTGAATTCATTGCCCCATCTTCGCGATGAACTGGCGTGTATTCAGATCGCGCGGCAACTTTCGACCGATGACTGTCGACGGTCGTTTCCAGTGGTCCGCGGTGCAACGAGTTCCGATGCGCGTCAAATAGTTGCCGAATACCTGGCAGAATAAGGGTGCGCCTCAAATTGACATTCAACGTGTCCATGTCCATTATACGGATAAACCCCAATGTTGCAAACAGCGGGGACTCTTGCGTCCGTGCTGCATTCGACTACTCGCCGGCGGACGATAATTATAGAACTCCGGGTGCACCTTATAATGCTTACAGGACCAGGGAATTCTGCCTTTGAAAACACCACCCCGCCACCGCAATATTACTGTAAAGAGATTATTATCAGATGCTTACCAGTTTGTTCGTGCCCAATCGTTCATAAATAGACGTTTCGGCAGGCAGTTTATGCCAAGTCGCGAATTTGCGGAAATCGATATAACTTACAAGTGCAACTTGAAATGCTTAAACTGCAACCGCTCGTGCACCCAGGCCCCCAGTAACCTAGAAATACCTCTCGCCGCTATAGAAGCCTTTATAAATCAGAGTATTGAAAATAAAATTACATGGAAACGTATCCGAATTCTGGGAGGAGAACCAACCCTCCACAGTCGCATTTTCGATATTATTGACCGCCTTATAGACTATCAGAGAAATTTTAATCCTTCTGTAAGGCTGGTGCTGGGCACAAATTTCTTTGGAAATCAAGTTCATCGGGTGCTTGAAAAACTGCCCGACACCATTATTATTAAAAGCACGCTGAAAGTTTCCCGAGTGAATCTTTTTAAACCGTTTAATGTGGCACCTGTTGATCGGCATTTTTACAAATTTTCAGACTACACCTGCGGCTGTCGCATTATTGAAGAATGTGGTTTAGGACTAACTCCTTCGGGTTATTACATGTGTGCCGTTGCCGGAGGTATTGATCGGATTTATCGTTGCAATCTGGGAAGGGCAAAAATGCCGGATCAATCGGATACTTTTTCGGACCAGATGTCGGCCTTTTGCAGATTATGTGGTCATTTTGGCTTCCAGTGGCCGACATGCATATCCAAACAATCCAAAACCTGGCGGAAGGCTTACCAGCGGATTCACAGAAAAGAAATAGATACCGCTTAACCGTATTTTGCAGCCATTTTATCCGTTATTTTATAGATTGAATGGGCTTTGCACTCATATGACACATCTTAAAATATTGCATGTTATCGGACAAAGACCGGAAATGACCGGAAGTGGGATTTACCTTGAGGCGATGATCAGAGAATCTCAAAAAAATGGATTTTCAAATTATTGGGTCGCCGGTGCTCCTGCCGGCAGGATTCATCCCCTCAAGGATATGTCTCAAGTCAAAGGATCCTTTGTTTTTTTTGAATCGGAGTCTCTCGACTTCCCTGTCACCGGTATGTCGGATGTTATGCCCTATAAAAGTTCTCTTTTCAAAGAGCTAAAAGGCAAGCGTCTGACTTCCTATAAGTCGGCATTCACACACGTGCTGCAAGCCGCCAAAAAACAATTTATTCCAGATATCATTCACACAAATCACCTTTTTTTACTTTCGGCATTGGTAAGAAAATTATTTCCAGATGTGCCCGTAGTGGCAACCTGTCATGGCACAGATCTGAGACAATACAATAACTGTCCTCATTTAAGATGTTTTGTAAAACGCTATTGCCGCGACTTGGACAAGATCATTGCTCTGACAAGCGATCAAAAATCGGATATCAGCCGGCTTTTTGGCATCCCGTCGAATAAAATTGTTGTGGTTGGCGGTGGGTATGATGAAACCTTGTTTACCCGTGTCCCAAAATCCGCTGCTGGAATTGTTCACATCCTCTACGCCGGTAAGTTTAATCGGAGCAAGGGTCTTCCCTGGCTGCTGAGATCGCTTATGAAAATAAAGAATCATGACTGGCACCTGCATATGGCGGGCAGTGGCGATGGACCGGAATATAACAATTGCATTGAACTCGCAGAAAAATTGGGCCGCAGGGTTACCAACCATGGTTACGTAACTCACCACAGGCTATCGGAACTTATGAAAATGGCCCATGTCCAGGTGCTGCCTTCATTTTTTGAAGGCCTCCCCCTCGTGCTATTCGAGGGTCTGGCATCCGGATGCCGGATTATTACCACCAATTTGTCGGGCTTCAAAGAGATCTTTGGAAATGCAAACAGTGACACGATCAATCTGATTCAACTGCCGCCCCTGGAAACCATTGACCGGCCCTATCAAAAAGATGAGGCCCAATTAGAAAATGTGCTAGGCAAAAGCATCCTCAGCATGATAGCTGCCGTAAAAAAATCTGCCGATTTCGACGATCCCCAGGCCGAAAAAATTGCGTCAAATTATACTTGGCCACGTGTTTTTCAACGTACCCTGGCGGTCTACCATGACGCTCTTCGCCAGCAGGCCTGAACCGACTGGCTCTCTTGAAAGGATACTCAAAGGAGGACGCCTTAAATGACATCGAAACGCTTTAATCCTGAAAAAGACCTTGCACCCATGCCCTTTGACGAACGCGTCTGCCGGCAGGCGATGGCAATGAAAAAAAACGGTCTTGTCTGGCGGCCGCAGGTGGGATGTTTTGTGTGGGACCCGGATGAATTCATCAAACCCACCTCCCCTTTTCCGGATAGAATTTATTTTATATTAAGCTTAGCTAGATTTATCGAGGTATTTGATACGATTGATCAGATTGCCGAAAAACTGGTGTGGTTGCCGACCTGGCATCAGGCGCGACTTGTTTGTCGGCAGCTGGGCCTTACAGATGAAAATTTTGAGATCTGGCGGCAGCGGGATCTTACAAGCCCGTCGCCTGTTGAAGAGCTTCTTCAAATCTACAGATTGATCATCGAGACCCTTAAAAAAGAAAATCCCGACCCGGACAAGCCGAAATTGAAGACTGAAGATTGGCACTAAGGTTTCAGGTGTCAGGAGTGAAATGATGAAAGCCGGCCTGACACCCCTGGCCCAGACCTAACTGGGGATGAATCTGGCAGATAAGACATTGTTAGAATCTTCTAAAGTGAACAGCAAAAATAGGAATGGATTCTCATCTTTAAAAGAAAATAGGACAGGATCAGCAGGATGGACAGGATATAGCTATGCTAAAACAAAATTATCCTGATAATCCTGTAAATCCTGTCTAAATAAATGTAGTTTCATAAGAGGAGATCAAAGACCATGACAGCCATGAAAAATCCGGAAAGCGCTTTGGAAAAACTTTGCAACGCAGCCATCGAGCGACGATTGGGTGATCTATCTGGGCTGCCGAAAGAATTAGGTGCCTATATAGTAAAAGTATATCGTGAATTTATCTCAAGTTATCTGAATATGTTGCGTCAAAGAGAAAATAAACCCACCGATTGGACACCCGAAACCTTGTCCATTGAACCCGAATTGACAGATGGGATGAGGCATTTTTTCTCTGACTACCAGCACATAGCCAAAGAATTTAATCGCCTTAATCTGAAGATGGACCGGCTGCAGGAAATTGACAAAGACAATCAGGGCAATTTATATCAGCACACGATCGACGACATCTTAAAGCAGTTCAATCTTCAGGCTACTATGCGGCAATAAATATTTAGACATTTTTATTGAAATCAAAAGCTTTTTTCACCGCAGGGCCGCAAAGTGCGCAGAGAGTATTTACATGAAAATACCGGGTAAAAACGTTATCATCGTGGGTGCCGGCCTGGCCGGTTTGTCCTGCGCACGCCGTTTGATGGAAGGTGACATTCCATTTTTAATTTTGGAGGCAGACCGACGCATCGGGGGACGTCTAAAGACCGATACTATAGACGGATTTATTTTAAACCACGGATTCCAGGTGCTGCAAACCGCCTATCCGGAGGCGCGTCGTGTTCTAAACTACGACCGCCTTGGCCTCAAGCCTTTTGCACCGGGCGCCATTATTCGCATCGATGGAAGATTCCATCGTATCGCCGATCCCAGGCGCCATCCGAGAGACTTGTGGAGCACCATGGCGGCTCCGATTGGTACAATGGGAGACCGCCTGCGAATAGCCAGGCTGGCGTTGAATGTGCGCCGTGGAAATCCATATCGTATCTTCGAGAAACCAGATATGCCAACAATGGAATTTTTAAGGTCCAAGGGTTTTTCGAAAAAAATCATAGACCGATTTTTTAAACCGTTTTTCGCTGGCGTCTGTCTGGATCCGGATATCGAGGCTTCCAGCCGGGTTTTCCAATATATTTTCCGAATATTTTCCGAAGGCGATGTTTCTCTGCCAGACGAGGGAATGGCCGCCATCGCAGATCAATTAATGCAGGATTTGCCAATTGACCGGATCCGCACCTCATCCCGGGTGGAGTCAATCCATCCAGGGGGAGTCGTATTGGAATCCGGCAAAGCCATCGATGGTTGCGCCGTGGTTTTGGCCACCGAAGGTCCGGAGACCGCTCGCTTAGCTGGAACAGCTAAATCGGGCGGCTCCCGGGGAGAAATATGTCTCTATTTTGCGGCTAAGCAACCACCCGTCGATGATCCTTATCTAGTTCTCAACGGCGAAGGAAGAGGATTGGTCAATAGCCTGACGGTCCCCAGCATTGTCGCGCGAAATTATGCACCAGCCGGTCAACACCTGATATCGGTGGTGGTGATCGGGCGTCTGAATATTGACGATAGATCCGTGGAAGCTGATGTACGCGAAGAGCTCACGCAATGGTTCGGCCCGGAGGTTAATGATTGGTGCCATTTGAAAACCTATCGCATCGTGCATGCCTTGCCGGAACAGCCTCCGCCGATGCCAGATCCAACGGTACGGTCTGCTGCAAAAAAACCCGGAATTTATGTCTGTGGCGAATACGGCAGTGTTCCGGGAATTCAGTGGGCCCTGCTTTCCGGCCACCAAAACGCTGAACAGGTCATAAAAGATTTGGAACCGCGTCGCTAGCAGATATTTCCGCTTTGTCATAGTTGCTTTTAATTTAGCCCCTTGTCGTTAGAGGCTGATATCGTAGATTGAACGAATGCGCAAACCGGGGAAGTCGGAATTGAAGATTGAAGATTGAAGATTGAAGATTTGTTGTATCGCTTCGCTCTGTCTTTTAAATTTAAATCGATAGCATTCCTCTCCGAGCCGTAGGCTAAAATATTCAATCTGGCTATGGCATAAATCATGCGTAAACATGATGTGAATTAGGCATAACCGCGATCAGAGCGGCACCAGTTCCGGCAGTGGTTCCAACAGCCCCTCTACCCAGCGATCCGGAAATTTCTCAACACCATGGGCGGCTCCCAGCAACGCCCCTAACACCGCACCGCGCGCGGCATTGTCGCCTCCCAGGTTGGTATTGACGATCAGCGCTTTTTCCGGATCATCATGGTATTTCAACGCCAGGTAAATGACTGCCGGAACCGAGTCTTCGACATAGCAGGCCGTGCTGAAGCGCGGACCAATAACCCAATCATCCGGATCATCCAGCCATTTTGTAAAGGGGTGTCCCAGCAAAGGATTGTTTTGGGTCTGGATTTCTGCAAGGATGGCCGCTTTGAGGGGGATTCCATAGAGCACTTTCAGCAAAATATCAATCATCAAAGAACCGGCAGTTGCCATTTCGAGACCAGGGTGAGTCAGCGCCAGATGGGCCAGGGCAGACTCGCGGGCTTGATCGGGCCGGTTGGAATAAAAAACAACGACGGGAACCATTCCGACCAGACCGCCGATGTGCTTTTCTGCAACGCCGCATTTTCGAGGTGATATGCCCCTGGCATAGTTTGCGAAGAAATTACGGTGGCATTCCTCGATGTAGGTATCCTGATGGCTACCCGGTGTTGTCATGAAGGCGATGTATGTCTTCAAAAAATCCTCCGGGTCATAGGTCCCGGTTTGGTTAATCGAGTCAATCAGCAATCGGCAGATCTTGACATTTAAGGTGTTCTCTCCCGCTTTGAGAAACTGGTGATAATGAATGCCTTTTTGCCCCCAGTATTGGGCCTGATCGTGCAAAATTTCGCCGGTTGAATTTAGCGCCGCATAGCTGGAGCGCCACAGGATACTGTCCGGGTGTGGATTACGAGGCGCCAGATAGTCCGTTACTGGGCCATAATCGTCATGGAGCGCCTGACGGTTGTAGTACCAGTGAACCGGCATCGCCAGCGCGTCGCCGATACAGAGGCCATAAAGGGTGCCGCGGGATCTATCGTGAATGGAATTCGTCATAGTTTGCCTGCCAATTTAGTCTATCGTTGGTTTGAAGGGATGGGCGCCATACCGAAATGGGCCGGGCTGCATTAAAGAAAGTACAATATTGGGTATCGATAATTCCATAACTATTTGATAAGTATTGTTATTTGTTGCTATCCACGTTGGTGAGCCACTTGGAATGATAAAATATTCGGGCTTGGTTCTAACATCAGCCACGGCTTATTTGTAGGTTGGGTTGAACATCCCGATATCTTTTGTTGGGTTTCGTTCCTCAATCCAACCTACTTGCCAGCCATTTTTGTGCGTCAACGAAACCCAACAAAATGGCCGAAGATGGAACTATCCCCGAATATTCAAACCTTCCCAATTCCAAATAGGGCAGACCCTTAATATGTATAGTAAGTC
>JBAVYC010001467.1:0-1695 GCA_049698595.1 Desulfobacterales bacterium
GCCGCCCCCTTGTTCGCGATACGCTGTCCGCTGGGGAAATAGGCAATTTCCATCCGTGAAACCAGCATCTCCAACTCTTGGTCGGATAGGGTGTCAAAAGGTGTCACGGTGCGCATAAATTCCAGCAGACGCAGATTTGGGATATTGGATTGAGATCCGTTTTGATTCTGAGACGCCATTTTTCTCTTTTTTACTTATATTCCGCTCATTGTGCCGGCACGCTTCATTGCGGAGGGTCATTCCGTGCTGCCGGTAGTTTCTGATAACTGTTTTAGAATGTTTTCAAGTTTTTCCAACTCTCGGCCGAATCCTTCCCAGTCTCCTTGCTGTAGATAATTTTTAGCCTCATTGTAATATCTCAAGGCCTGGATCCCGATATCGGAGACCGCTTCCGATTCGGATATTAAAGGCGATGCCTCTTTTATGCGGGCTGCTTCACCCTCCAGGACTCGATTCAAGGCCATGTCAAGTTTTTTCTCCATGACGACCCGATTGCCCAGGACTACGATCACCCGTTTTAACTCCGGCAGAGAGGCGGTGGTCGTGCTGCCCTTCCTGGCAGGCTTTGCGGCCTGCTGCGTCTGAGGTTTGACACCGGATTGGGATTGGGGCACCGGAACCGGGCGTTGGGCTTCCTGTTTGGCTTCCAGATAAATCGGTTCCACATAAATGAAAGCATTGCTCATTGGAATCGCCAGCAGGTTACCCCGGATGACTCTTGAACCGCGCTGGCCCCACAGACTGAGTTCACGGGAGATTTCCGTTTGCTGATCGATCCGGGCTTCAATTTGCATGGGACCGTATACCAGCTTCTCCTTGGGCAGTTTGTAAACGATGAGGTTGCCGTAGTTCGGCAGATCACTGCGGGCCGCCAGCCAAGCGATCATGTTGTCCTTTTTAGCCGGTGTATAGGGGAGCATCAGGAGAAACTCCTCGCGGTCCTCTTGCGGAAGCTTTATGATAATATAGTAAGGTTTCATCAGTTGCCGGTTGTCACCGTAAATCTCATCGGGCGGCTCCCAGAGATCCTCCTGATTGTAAAACACCTGAATGTCCTGCATATGGTAGCGGGCATAGGTTTGCACCTGGATTTCAAACTTGTCGGTTGGGTAGCGGAGATGTTTTTTCAAGTCCGCCGGCATCTTGGCCAGGGGTTCGAAAAGATCGGGATATATTTGGGCGTAAGTCCTGAGAATGGGATCCTGCTCATCGATTGTGTAGAAGCTGACATCTCCGTCATAAGCATCTATGATTACCTTGACGGAATTGCGGATGTAATTGAGCCCCAGGCTTCTGAATGGGTTTTTGGATCGTTTGGAATAGGGATACATGTTGGAAATCGTATAGGCATCCTGGATCCAGTAAAGCCGGCCCCCCGAGACCACCATATAGGGATCGGTATCATAGGCCAGAAAAGGTGCCAGCGCTTTTACCCGCCGCTTGACGCGGCGGTTGAACATGATCCGGCTATCAGGCTTCAGGTAGGTCGTAAATAGTATCTGGGGATCCCGAAATTCAATGGCAAACAGAACTCTCTTCAGGAAGGAATCGATGGCAACACCGCCCCTGCCCTGGTAATCGGTGTAGACGTTCTTGTCGCCTTTGGGAAAATCAAATTCCTGGGTATTGGTCTTAACCAGGATATATTCGTCGGTCTTTTCACCGTAGTATATCTCCGGTCGATCAATCTTGAGG
>JBAVYC010001468.1:0-2655 GCA_049698595.1 Desulfobacterales bacterium
GCATCGGTCAGTTCAATCTTTTCGTCTGGTTTCAGGGAGGAAATTGAGATTGGCATCCATCGTTTTCTGATCTCCTGAAGCTCGTCTGCCGTAATGGCATCCAGGCCCTTCTGCAAAACATCCCGCAGAATTTCCCTGTCTTTGAGGACTGCCATGTGGATTGCCGTTCCCCCAGAGGTCTTGAGATTCGGATCCCCGACGATTTTAATATCGGGAATAAAATTCTTCTGCATGAGGTACGATACGACGCCAAAAGTTTCGACAAATGCATCGACCTCTCCAAGGGAGACTTTCTGCAGACCCTCCAGTGGGTTTTTGACCAAAATCCGTTTGATGCCTGGGTGGCCCTCCTCAAGAGCCTTAGTCGTCGAATATCCTTCGATGGCTGCGATCTTATGGCCATCCAGATCGGTCAGATCGAAGATGTCGGTGGAACTTGTTTTCACAATCAAAACAAATGGATTACCAGCGAACTTCTTGGTGAACGCCATGGTTTTCTGGCGTTCCTCGGTTTTGTAGATACATGGAAGAACGTCCAGTTTTCCCTGCTGAAACATCTCGACCAGTTCGGTCCAGGAAAAACCGTTGACAAACTCAACCGCGATGCCCAGCTTCTCCGCCACGAGCCGGACAACGTCGATGGTATAGCCGCTGGGTTTGCCATCCTCGACAAAGTCGAACGGCGGCCAATCCATCTCGTTGCCGACGCGCAATGTGGGATTTGCTTTAACCCAGGCTCGTTCCTCAGCGGTTAGCTTGACGATGTCTTTCCCATCCGGCATGTAATAGAGGCGCAACTTCCCTATTTCTTCCTGCTCATGGACAATGGGATGAATTAATTGCTGCAGTTCTTTTTTCAGGCTTTCCGGGATTGGCTCATCTGATAGGAATGCGTTATCTTCCTTTTTATGGGCCTCAAAGACCACTTCCTCATCGGTGGTATCAAATATTTCCACTGCACGGACAGTATCAGCATCGTTCACCAAGCTTTCGATGATAGATGCCACAGAGTCCAAATCATATCCATAAAGGGGGACTGCAATCGCACTCGCAATCTTGTCGGCCTGCTTTTGCAGATCAAAGTGTTCTTCTGCCATGAGGCACATTGCAGTAGCCATGAGCAGTATTGGTATTAGAAAAAAACGCTTCATTTTTTGTCCTAACAATACAATTTTGTACAGCATTGAGATCTTGCTACTTCAGGGCACGATTCAATAAATCCACTATTTCCGGTGAAACTTGCTTACTGCAGGCAATATAACGACGATTTCCGGCCGGCATGTCACCAAAATGTTGGAGCTGGAACTGCGACATTTCGAATCCCGAGGTCAAAATGATGTGTTCAGCTTCTTCTACCGATATAAAAAAATAGTCCGGCCGGCCGGACAGAATCATCTGAAGCATCTGAACATTGGTACAGGTCACAACGGACACGATTTCTGGATTATAATTGCTTATGCGTTCATCAACATAAGCACCATAAGAAAAACCATCTTTAATCATCTCACCAATGGCACTGTCATATTTTTTTACATCTGATAGAATAAATAATCTCCCTGATCCCTGAATTAATTGTTGACAATCTTCTGAAATGTCCCATCATTTTTCATTTCCCTGAGCGCAGAAGAAACAAGGGGAACAATGTCTTGATGCTTTTTATGCAGGTATACATATAATGGGGTGTAGTTTAGTGCTGGGATAAGCATTTTAAAGGGTTTGCCTTTAAATTCTCCTTTTGTCAACATTCCTCCTTTTTTCGTCATTTCAGAAAATCCGATGGCCACATCGCCTCTTCCACTCATCAGCATTTTAAACATTTGATCATATTTTCTAACTTTATCTACTTTTTCAATACCCACCCTCATGATATTTTCTTCTGCATTGACGATTCCTATTTTTACAATAACCTTATAATTCTTTAATGAAAGATATGGATCTTTAGGATCTAAAATAATATCGTTGCGATTATAGACAAATGCGGATAGGTCCATAGATTGATGAGGTTCAGGCACTCTGATCAGATTATTAAGTGTGTATTTATGGTTTTTGTTAAGGTCGTATATTCTCTGAGCCTCTCCATCTATAATACCGCTATTTGAGTATTTTAAACATCTCGCTGCGGGATACTTCTTTAGCTCAACTTCATAACCAATTCTTTTGAAAGCTTCCTTTAGAATTAGTTCGGTCCTTTTCATCTGAGCACTCTCTTCGGGGGATTCTGCTGCTCCTAAAATCAGCTCGTTACCCCCTGCAAGGCCTTTACTCAGAATAAATGTAAATAAGACGGCGGCGATCAAAATGATCAATCGTTGCTTTTTACACTTTGATTGTAAACTATGTTGTTTCATTCATTCTATCCCTTTCTTAGATGTATAAATATGTGAAATCAACTTGGTTAAGAAGCCTCTTTAAGATCAGCTATAAGTGATTTCGCTTTGTGAGTCAAAGTTTTTTAGCACTTTCAAGTGTTTCACTGCTTAACTCCGCCTGTTTTAGCTTTTATAACGGTTCCCTTGATGGACTGGACCGAATTCTTTGCCACATCAGCCGCTCGCATGACAAGATTCCGACTATTTTCGTTTGGGGTATTTGGATTTGGATCATTCGGATTTGTTTCCCCTGCACAGGGACTTCGAACGGATTTCGGATTTCGAT
>JBAVYC010001469.1:0-2371 GCA_049698595.1 Desulfobacterales bacterium
GGCCTTGGCCCCTGCCGCCGCGGCGACGCCTGCCCATGCCTCGGAATTCATAGTCTCCACCTTCTATTTTTAGGGCTTTGCCGGTTACCAGAGCCTCGGAGATAATGCTGCGTGCCCGGGCCAGAATTCTACCGTAGGTTTGACGAGATACTTCCATCAAATTGGCCGCGGCTTCCTGATCCAGACCTTCAAAATCGCTCAACCGGATGGCTTCGAGTTCTTCGACCGATAGCAGCACTTCACCGGATATTGGAACCCCCTGGGGGATAAATGCTGTTAGTGTTGGATATCCGGATACAAACCTTGGTTTCTTGGGCCGCGGCATAGATTTTTCCTTATTATGATCATTTGATTATAATATAAATCATATAAACTATACTGTCAATTAATAATTTGGTCATAAGACCAAAATTCTTCAATTTCGACAATTTGACCCAACGCAGCTTATCCGTATGGGGGGGCAATTTTGTGATGATTGTTGAAGATGTTGCAACATTTTGCGCAGCGCCGTGTCCTTTGCGCATCACACTGCCGCCAATCAACGAACTGGTATCACGATTAAAAACGAGTTTGGTGCGAATGGGCGTCACACCGTCCATCATGGGATATTTATCCAGTACTTCGGAATACCCGGACACGACGTTTAAACCCGCATCCATGGCCATCTTTTCCGTCAGACCGGAAGATCCAATGCTCCAATCATAGACCGTGGTGGCGTTGGCATTGATGATACCCGGGAAGACCTTATTGCGGCCCATCATATTTTGAGCCACTACCTTGGCCATAAATACGGCGTTGGTGCCGAATTCCCCCCGGGTTGGTTTTTGGGTGATAAATGACTTTTTCTCGGCACAGTCGCCGGCCGCATAAACGCCGACTGCACTCGTGCGCAAGTGCTGGTCCGTCACAATACCTAATGATGACGTTTGGATGCCGGCCTCGGCGGCCAGTTCAATATTCGGAACAACCCCCACCGACAGTACGGCAAAATCCGCCGCGAGGGTTTCACCGTTTTCCAGCTTAATATCAACTCCACGGCCGTTTCTGTTCCTGAATTCAGCCACTTTTCGATTGGTGAGAAGGCGGACCCCCTCAGCGTCGAGTGTTTTTTCAACATCTGTAATGAATTCCGGTTCGGTGGTAGCCATCAGCATTTGCGGTAACATTTCGACCACATCAACTTCAAGCCCCATCTGGCGAAGAACCACAGCCACCTCAATACCGATATAACCGCCACCCACGATGACCGCCTTTTGCCCTGCAGCGGCAAAACCACGCAAGGTAACAAGATCTTTCAGTGAGCGCACCGGTGTGACCCCGGCCAGGTCCACCCCCGCAATCGGCGGAACCAGCGGTTTAGATCCGGTGGCCAACACCAGATCCTGGTAACCGTAACTTTGACCGTTTTGGGTGTGAACTTGCTTTCGATTGGTGTCGATTTTTACAGCTCTGTAAACGACCAGCTCGGCGCCGAAATCCGTCACCAGTTTGTTGGGAATCTTAAATTTTTCAATCGGTTTGTTATCCGATATCCCATAGGGTACGGCGCACCGGTTGACATTGATCTCCTCGTCTTTTATCAGGGTGACCGACTTGCTGCTGTTTTGGCTGTGAAGCGCATGGACGATAACACGCCCCGCAGGTCCCCCGCCGATGATGACCACATCTCTTTGTTGCATAGACTCACTCCTTTAATTTCTTATAATCTAACCGCTCCAGCTTACAGGAAACTGCATTGGCACGGTTACGGAGAAACTAATGCGTGCTCCAGCGCCCTGGTTAATGAATCCGCTTTTTGAAGCCCGAAAAAGCGCTGCCTCTCCTCACCGCCGTTGAAGATGACAAGCGTGGGAATACTGTGTATGTTCAGCCGATACGCTGCTTCGCGATTCTCTTCTATATTCAGGAAAGTAATCAGCGTCTTACCCTGCAATTCGTCAGCCACTTTTTCCAGAATGGTTTGCTGGGCCCGACAGGGCATACACCAGGGGGCCCAGCAATCCACCAGCACCGGTATATCGGAATCAAGAACCACATTTTTAAAATTGGTTTCATTTACTTCCTGAAGATTTTCAGACATGATGTTCCCTTCCTCCAATTATTTCGCAAAATAACATACAGCGGCGTTTCCGCCGCTGCCTGTTGTTATCGGTGGTAGGGCAAGCCTGCATATCTTCAGCCACCGAAATTGCCGGCGCCCAGCCCCCGCATTGCCTCTTCAGCTGTGACGCGCAAGGTTGCCAGATGTTTATCAAATTCCTCCTTTTCGGTCCTAATATCGTCGATCCCGGTTTCGGGGGTGCAGTTATCCTGGATATGTTCGATGCGATCATCCATCTCCGAAATCAAAATGTGCAAGTCCTCAATATTA
>JBAVYC010001470.1:0-4031 GCA_049698595.1 Desulfobacterales bacterium
GTCTGCTAAATAGTGGGATTTGGTTCATCCAGATTTATAGTTGATACGCCAGCCATGAAGCCAAGATCTGAAAGACGGATTTGTTTACAATATGAACTTTTGAAAGTATGAATTTATTGCAGATATTATAGCAGGATAACCATTTTTGCGGCAATTCATATGTTGGAATCTATCACCATCCTGCCATAGTTGAATCCAACTTCACAAAGCAAAGGCCGTTTTCTTTGCCCGTATTGATTTTAATAATGAATTGTTTTGCCGCTGCTTTGGCCCTATGCTATTAGAAAATTATCCTGAAGATATTATCATGACAGATCGATCCTGGAAATTTTCCGTTCTTTTTTTGAAAGTGAGAAAATAATGAAAAAGTGGTTTCGGCATAAGAACATATTTATCAAGTTTTTGATCATTGGATGGTCGTCCATCTTACTGATTGTTTTGCCATCCTTTTTAATAATGTCGTATTTTCTAAATAAAACGGAGCGTGCCGATCAGATTCACACGATGACAGACAGCATTATCATTCAGATGCTGAATGCCCGTATCGCTGAAAAAAGTTTTATCCTTCGTGATTTACACGATGAAAAATTCTATAGCGCAGGCTTTTCAAACAACCTCCAGGCTCATCAACGCTTTACAAAGAATGCTCAGGATAAAATCGAACATCTGATTGAATGGCGGCCTGTCAACGGTAAAAATAGTGCTGATCGGCTTATGCAGCAGGTGAAGGAATACAGCAATATTTTTTCGCAATTGGTAGAGACCTACCAAAAAATTGGATTCAAAGACTGGGGGGTGCTTGGGCAGTCGCGCAGTGCGATCCATGCAGTCGAAGCCCAAATAACCGGAATGAATCGAACCGATCTGCAGGAATCGCTGCTTCAACTAAGAAGACTGGAAAAAGACTACCTTCTGAGGGGCGATGAAAAGTATCTGCAGGATATTCGCAACCAGATAGCCGGATTGCGCGAGGCGGTTATAAAAATACCCAAGTCCAAGGCAACGAAGATATCAGAAAATCTGACGTTGTATGAAAATGCTTTTCAAAAATTTGTAACGCTGCAAAAAAAAGTTGGCCGGACCGATGAAGAAGGACTTCAAAGTCAATTTCAAAAGGTGATTGCAAGAATGGAAACCGTTGTCGATCAAATCATGGCGGAAAGCAAGTTGGACTATGAAAAGGCAAAGCAGGATTTTCGTTTGATGAGCCTGATTATCTACTTGGTGGGCATTGCAGTGGGAAGCACATTTTATTTTTTTTTCGCTCGCTCGGTCTCCATGAAACTGATCGCATTAAAAGATGGTGTATTACGTGTTGGCATGGGGAACCTCGATACCACCGTCCCGGTTACAACAAATGATGAAATCGGTATCGTTGCCGAGGCGTTCAATAAAATGACGGTCGATTTAAAGGCGGTCACCGTTTCAAAAAACTACGTTGATAAAATCATAGAGTCCATGGCGGATATGCTAATTGTGGTCAATTCGGAAGGAATAATAGCAAAAGTCAACCGGGCTACCCTTGATCTACTGGGATATGAAGAAAGGAAGTTGATCGGAAAGAAGATTGATCTGATATTTAACGATACGAAAACCGATCACATTTTCTTAGATGAAATCATCCGAACAAAGTCCGTCCGCAATTTTGAAACCGAACTGGTTGGCAAGGACACGCAGAGGATATTTGTATCCTTATCCGGCTCCCTGATATCTGATAGCGTTGAAATTGTATGCGTGGCACAGGACAACACAGAACGCAAGCGGGCGGAGAAAATGTTGCGAAAATCGGCAAAAGAGCTACGTCTCCTATCTTCCAGAATATTGGAAGCCCAGGAAAGTGAGCGCAAACGGGTGGCCCGTGAACTTCACGACGGCATTGGGCAGGCACTGACAGGAATAAAATTTGCTCTCGAAAACGGCGTCAGAAGACTTAAAGAAACCGAGACCGAACCCCATTTCAAGGTGCTGGATGATATCATTCCGCTAATTCAGATGACGATCGATGAAACACGACGAATCGCTATGGGGCTGAGGCCGTCCACACTGGACGATATCGGTATATCGGAAACCATTTACTGGTTTTGTCAGCAGTATGAGAACATATATAAAAATATGCGAATATTAAAATTAATTGCGGTCGAGGAGGATCAGATTCCCGAAACTTTAAAAACCGTGATTTTCAGAGTTCTGCAGGAATCCCTCAATAACGTTGCCAAACACAGCGAGGCCGATCGCGTGCAGTTAAGCCTGCAACAACAGGATAATACCGTCACGCTAATTGTTGAAGACAATGGAGGCGGCTTCGATACCGAAAAGCCCTTGCCGCAAGACGCTTCCGAACGAGGATTCGGGCTGGCCAGTATGAGGGAGCGAATTGAGCTTTCAGGCGGTATTTTTACTTTACAGTCGGCTCCGGGGCAAGGCACCAGAATTAGTGCATTGTGGCCGAGCGTTAAGGGATAGTTTGTTTGCCCATCAACCCCTCTTTGTGCGCAAAATGGGTTAATGCAGAGGCGTTATGAAGATCCAGCTTGCGCATTAAATTCGCTCGGTGTTTATCGACAGTATTGATGCTGATTGACAGATAATCGGCGATTTCCTTATTCTTATAACCCTCGGCAATCAGTTTCAGCACTTCCACTTCCCTCGGGGTGAGATTGCCGGTCATTGTTTCCGTTTTGGCAGCTCTTACCCCCGATAGATACCCCCGAATAATACCGTCGGAAATCTCAGGACTCAGGTATGATTTTCCATCTAAAATATTTCTGATGGCCACTTCTAATTCTGTGCAGGAGGCATCTTTTAAAATATAACCATCCGCTCCGGATTCAAGCGCCATTCGAACATGGCCTTCAGTTTTGTGAACCGTCAAAGCAAGAATCTTGGTTTCCGGCAGACATTTTTTTATTTCTTTGATGGCAGTGATACCGTCTGTCTTTGGCATCGATAAATCCATTAGAACAAGATCCGGCTTCAAACGCACAACTGATTCGACGGCTTCTTTGCCGTCTACGGCTTCACCGACGATCTCAAAATCGGGAAAAGAGTCCAATAAGGATTTCAAGCCTTGCCTGACAATCGTGTAATCTTCGGCGATAACAATTCTAAATTTCTCTCCCATAGCACCCGCTTTGATGTTTTTTTTGATTCTTTCGATTAAAAATCAAATCGCAATAAAAATCAATAAGATATTATCACCAACGGCCCGAATACCGGATTTAGGTTATGCCTGCATACTGGGTTTCTGTTATTTAAAAATACTATACATGCGTAATTTACAGAAAATATTAACTATTTTAAACTGCAAGAAAAGATTTCAACCAAAACGGCTGCGGGAGGCTTGCAAAAAATGATGCTCAAAAAAGAAAGAGAGGTTATTTTCCTGCTGGAAAAGCACCTCGATGAGATAAAGGAATGGCTAAAAATTTCTTCCGAAGCTCTCAGTTACTATCTCTCAGATGATCTTGAAAAAATAAACTACCTGCTTTTGAGGAAAAATGAAATTTCCACCTCATTGGAAACCGAACGCCGGGAAATTTGGGATAGGCTCTGCAATGGTGCCTATTTTCCCGCCATCCGGGGTGATCTGCTTGGAATTGTGAAAAGCGTCGGCAGGATTGCCGATGCAGCCACATTGTCTTGCGAAACTTTTTTATACCTGCAACCGGAAATACCTATGAAAATCAAAAATCAGCTTGCAACCATGGTACGGATGGTCTTCTTTTTGTTCCACCCCCTATATGAAAGTGTCCTATACTACCTGAGGGGGGACGATGTATTGAAGGTTATCAGAAAAAATGTTGATGAGTTTCTGGTGAAAAGAGCTGAAGTGAATGTTCTGGCAAGCAATTTGAAAAATCAAATATATTCCTCAGATCTTGATCACTGGCAAAAATCACACCTAAACGACTGCATGCAAAGTATTTCGAGCATTTCTTCGCAGGCCATAGAAACCAACGACCAAATTCAGCTGATCATGGTGAAGATTGTCTCATAACAATGATCTGTTGATTTGGTACGAAATGATAGTC
>JBAVYC010001471.1:0-3899 GCA_049698595.1 Desulfobacterales bacterium
ATGAAGAGGTAGAACGCGGAAGTCAGGGACAGCCAGGGCTTCCTCTTGCTTCCATAAATATGATAAATTCACAATTTTACATAAATAAAAACTGAGTAGCTCATAATCTAAATATACAGTCTTATAACGTCTTGAGCTAACCTGCCGGCCTCCTCACACTCGAGTTTGCACATGCATTTACGAAAAACCGCATTATTTACCCGGTCAGGTTAAGCGACTGGTTATAACCTAAGCGATGCTTTAAGCTGCATTTGAACTAAGTACCTGTACCTCTTTTTCAAGGCGCTCTGCCAGCAGATCCTCAGTTACTTCAAGATCAAAACGGGTTTGGAGATTTAACCAGAATTGAGGCGATATTCCAAAAAATCGCCCTAACCGTAAGGCTGTATCAGCAGAGATTGATCGTTTTCCATGAACAATTTCGTTAATCCGTCTTGGAGGTACGCTTATATCTTTAGCAAGTCGATATTGACTGAGTCCCATCGGTTTTAGGAATTCCTCAATAAGGATTTCACCAGGATGAATGGAAGGAAGTTTTTTATTTTTCATAATTGCCTCCTAATGATAATCTGCAATTTCGACATCATATGCATCATCACCGGTTTTCCATTTGAAACAAATTCGCCACTGATCGTTAATACGGACGCTATGTTGTCCTTTCCGGTCGCCTTTTAATGCCTCTAATCTGTTACCAGGAGGAACGCGCAAAGTATTTAAATCGGTAGCAGAATCTAAAATAACCAATTTTCTCCGCGCAAGCTGCTGAATAGTTTGGGGCAATTTTTTGGAATGAAGTCTGTTGAAAATTTTTTCAGTTCCATTGTAAGGTTCACCCAGCTATTGAATTCCGTGATCAAGTCGATCAGGTCTTTCCTGTTCCTGTCGAAATCCTCGGCAAAGGATTTCTCTGTACCTGGCCAGATACAGCATAATTGGTCTTCCACGTCACGGATACCTTGGGCGGCAGCAAGCGTTTCGCGCAGTTTCTCGAGATGACTTAGGATGCCTTGCCATTTGGTTAAACTGACATCAAAAAAGGAATAATGATCATAATCCGGCAGAGCGTCCATAAAGGGACGTTCAATCAAGCACATTATCTCTTCATCAAGAAACACAGAACTGTTATTCCAATGTTCCTTGACGTAATGGCCAGGCAGAAATTCGAAGTAGGCTGTGCCTTCGAGCAAGGACTTGTCGCGAATAAGGCGAATCTTTGGGTCCATAATTTTCTCTATGCGAACGGATGAGCTCAGCGGTTTGAGGGCGTAGCGCAGCGACGCCCATTAAATCCGCTGAAGCGACTTGTTGGAAAGGGCTGAATGAACGCTCCTCTCGACCCGTTAAGTTGTTAACCATTTTTTGAGGGTTTCATAGGCTTCCGGATGATTGAGCATCTCGAAATGATTCATTTCCCGTCCTACCCATTGATGCGTTTCCGGAAACAAAAGCTGCAATTGAGGATTCAGGTGACGTCCCAAAGCGCTATTTACTGTCACCAGACCATCTCCAATAAGCTCGTCACCGACCTTGCTGGCCTCCTTACCGGTGGTTCCGGCGATGGCATAACATAGCACCCCTTCCGGCAGAGGCACAGGAGTCCGAGAATCTTTAGACATTTTAAATCGGTTTTGTCCTTTCCAATCCTCGTCCACCACATTGCCATAACGTAAATCTGTCACACCCCTACTCCGAATTTTTCCCAGGCGAGCAAAAGGAGCACTATAGGGATTAATTTCCAAGAGATTATCAATCCAGTTACCTCCCCTTTCCAGTAGCGCCCCATGATGCGGAGTGCCTAAGAACACGAGCTTTTTCAATTTTTTCAGCCAGGTATGACCGAATAGTTCCCCGTAATGGCAGGCACTGCGGGAAACCAGTCCTCCCATGCTGTGGGCAACGATAAACAATTCGATTGGCTGAGACGATTGAGCCATAAAGGCTTCCAGAAGATTAGAAAAGGTTTTACCGTTTTCAGACGTGTGCAGCCCGGTGTTATAATGAAGGTAGATCGAAGTGATTCCCAAATCGCGAGATAAGGCTGCGCCGTGATCGTGACCTTCCCGGTTCCATTGCAGATCATTCATGCTGGAGCCGTGAACCATGATCGCCAATCGGCCCTTGGATTGCTGGATTATTTCAGTAAGTTCCTCATCACTTAGAGGCTTCCCTTCACGGCGAAACCGCATGGATATGGACAGCGGATTATCCCTGGCTATCAAATAATCGCCAAGCACGCCATTCAATGCGGAAAGTACGGCTTCCCGTCCCGGAGAGGATTCATTTTCCTCCATCATTGAACTCAACTGGTTTAACGAAACATCCAGTCCTTTTCCTATCATTTCCGCTATGTTGCGAATGCTATTGTAAACTATTCCCGTTATCCCTTTGGTCCGGGGTTGATCGGATTCGCCCAATTTCCCACCAAGACTGATGATGGTGTTATGCATGGACTCCACGATGTCTGTAATGCCGATAATGGCATCAACCGTTAGTTTTCCAGCTCCTTGAATGTCTTTTGAACGATTGCTGGATTCTTTGGACATACTTCCTCATCATAAGTATTTCATCGATAAACTAATAGCTGAATATTCTTCTTCCCCATTATAAAAATACGGTGTTGCTGTATGAATGGTTTACCGGGTGGATTAACCCATTTTCTTACCAAGACAATTTTTTGGTGGATACAGATAGCCAAAGTTTTCATGTGTACATACATAGTATATCAATTCATCATTTTTATTATAAAATCAAATCTTCCCAAATATCAAACTCAATCGACTCATCTCGCAGCTTGCAATAGGGCGGATGGCCATAGGCCAAGCGGGCTCCAGCTCGCGGTCCGCCCTATCGCTAAGGTCACTTGCGCCGCCATTATTTGCCATTTATGCCGCAAACGTACTCGGCGTCAAGTGAACCGCATTGTTCGGTAATTTTTGCCGTGTCCCCTGTTTTCTTTTCAATCATCTGCCATGATACGTTCAATGGTAGACACGATTTCATCCGCATCATCAGGAAAAACTTCAGAAAACCATACCTTCTGAGGGTAAATCATCACATTGGGGCCCTTGACGCAAAGCCCCATACATCCTGAAGTGGAAATCCTGACCTTTCCTTTCCAACCTTTCTCGTTAACAACGTCCTTCAATTTAGATTTAATAAGCTGGCTGTTATTGTCTGCACACGATTTTCTTTCTCCCCCACGATCATTGGTACAAACAAAAACATGAGAGACGTAAGTTGATTCGTTTTGTTTAGACATTATAAAATATCTCCCTAATATAATTTTTCGCCGAACGTGAAGCTCACTGGTTTTGAAGACGCGCAGCGTTTGAAAAATCCACGTGAAGCGACTGTTTATGCTTTTTTCTCTCCAACACATGAATGTCTAAGCCCTCGTCTTCTTCAGGAGCTTGAAAATAGCTACTAACTTGATGAAACACCTCTTCAGTATCGAAGGCTGCACGTTCGGGATGGCTGACCCTACGCTGACCTAAGTGCCTTAAACATTGATCATCACTGGCTTTGAGGTAGAACAATTTATGCGGCGCATCAACTTGACTACAAACCTCAATAAACCATGCCCGTTGGTTTCGGGTACTGCCAGGAAAGTCGAGAATAACCGATACACCTGTTTTCAGTATATTTTGAACATGAGCCTTCACCAACGGTTTGAGACGGATGGAAAAATGTAGGTATTCATTGAAATCCTTTATTTCATTCGGATATAGACTTGTCAACCAATCATCCTCTGATATTAAGACTGCATTTAATTCTTGAGATAGCTGCAATGACTTGGTTGTTTTACCCGCTCCCATCTTTCCACAGAAGAATATCAATGTTCCCTTTGTGTCCATTTATTTCTCCTAATTGCATAACGGGCTGCGAGATGAGCTGCAGTC
>JBAVYC010001472.1:0-6170 GCA_049698595.1 Desulfobacterales bacterium
CAGGCGATGTTGAACGGCATTGATTTGTTTCAAGCGTTTTGCCCGACCATGGTGAAGAATAAAAATGTCGCTTTGGAGTGCCTGGGCTAAGTAGCTGAAACTATTGGTTCTACGAACCGGCTCTCCGTATCCCACGGAAACAGAATCCAGGTGTCCTGGCTGACCTCGGTAATGAACGTGTCAACCAGCGGCCGACCTTCCGGTTTGGCGTAGACAGTGGCAAAATGCGCTTTGGGGAGCATGTCTTTGACGATGCTAGCCGTGCGGCCGGTGTCGACGAGATCGTCTACGAGGAGCCAGTCTTCGTCGTCGATATCTACTGCTTTCAGAATTTTGCTTTCACCCATTTCCTTAAAATCATAGCTGGAAATACACACGGTATCCACCAGCCGGATTTCCAGTTCACGGGCGATTATCGAAGCAGGTACCAACCCGCCTCTGGTAATGGCGACAATGCCTTTCCAGGTCTTCATACCTAACAGCCGCCAGGCCAGGGCCTTGGCATCGCGGTGGAGTTGTTCCCAGGAAATGGGAAAGGTCTTGGTATAGGGTTGATTATCTTCGGTCATTTAAAACTTTCCTTTCGATAGTAATATTTTATCACCACAGAGACACAGGGGCCACAGAGAGTATTTTTATTTGGCCCATCAGAAGACGACAATGGGCAAAAGGTCTATCCGTTGGATGAAAATGCCAAACCTTGCATTTAAAATTAAAAACAGAGCGAAGCCTCCGGCTCGTGGGGGTTGTAGCGCCTACGCCTCAGAGAGCGATTCTATAATTCTTCAATATTCAATCGTCAATATTCATTACAACCTCTCACCTACTTATCCTCCCGCATATAGGATTTCGCCAGTGCGCTGGGAGCGCCAACGCGCTTGCTTAACGCTTCCCACCAGGTCAAAATGACCAAAACAATAATCGTGGCCAGGTAAGGAAGCATGTTCAGAAAGGCAGCCGGGATGTTGGTTCCGGATGCCTGCAGCCTGAACTGGACGGCATTGATGCCGCCGAAAATGAGTGCTCCCCAAATAGCCCGGGCAGGATTCCACATGGAAAATATGACCAGCGCGATGACAATCCAACCTCTTCCGCCCGTAATATTCTCGGTCCAGCCCGGGGCATATGACAGGGAGAGATGCGCACCGCCGACGCCCACCAGCATCCCGCCGATGATGGTATAAAAATAGCGGACCTTCCCGACATTGATGCCCATGGCATCAGCGGTTTGCGGGTTTTCTCCCACGGCCCGAAGATTCAAGCCATTGCGGGTCTTGAAGAGGTAATACCAGGCAAACGGCAGCAGTAAAAAGACCATATAGGTGAGGATATCCTGATTGAAAACAGCCCCGATGACCGGAAGCCTGCTTAACAGCGGTATCGTCAGCGGTTCAAATTTGGTGCCGACAAGTCCGACCAGATAGCCCGAGTTCGATGCCGGACCGAGTTTCTGCCCAAGGAAACTCGCCATACCCGATCCGAAAAGTGTGATGCACAGACCGCTGACGACTTGATTGGCGCGCATGGTAATGGAAAGAAATGCGTGGATGGCGGCCAACGCCCCGCCCACCAACATCGCGATCAGGATGGCCAAAAACAGATTGCCGGTATAATAGACGGTGGCAAAAGATGTCACCGCACTCATCAGCATCATGCCTTCTATGCCCAGGTTGAGGATCCCCGAGCGCTCGGTGTAGATCTCACCGATGGTGGCAAAAATGAGAGAAGTCCCTGCCCGCAGGGTTATTGCCAGAAGTGATGTTAACAATGCGATCATATAGACTAATGCCTAAAATAACCTAAACGGTACCATATTCGCCGTAATTTTTTCACCCATAAGTGCACTGAGTATTGAATGGATTCGATTTTAAATTTCTTTTTTGGACAGGATTTACAAGATTAATGGCCCTGGTTAAATACGCTACGCTGTTCTTCGAAATTTAACGGGGTAAAGATTTGTTTCGCCTGCGGCGTGGCACGCCTGCGTGCATTTAATTATACTGATAATCCTGTTGATCCTGTCCAGTTGCTTTTTAAAGATAAGAATCCATTCCTCAACTTTTACGTTACTGCATTTATGAATCTTTGTGCTAAGCGCCTAAAGTACCAGAGAGCCTGGCACGAATGAATCGTAGTCTGTATTCGGTAAACAGTGAGCCGGCCAGCATCGGTATCAGCAGCATACCCTGGAGCACCAGGCCCATGGCGGCCGGCAGCCCCATCATCATCTGAACCTGATCGCCCCCCACGAGGAGTGCGGCCATTAATACGGCCACAATTATGGCTGCAATAGGGTTGAGCTGCGCCAGCCAGGCAACGATAATCGCCGTATAGCCGTATCCTATGGAAAGACCCTGCTGCAGCCTTCTGGAGATGCCGGTGACCTCGCAGACCCCGGCCAGCCCGCATAGAGCACCCGCAAACAGCAGGGCGAGCATGATATTTTTGGCGATGTTGATGCCCTGGCATTGGGCGGCGGACGGATTACTGCCGATAACCTTGAGCTCGAAGCCCCACCGGGTCCTGTTGAGGATGAACCAGATCAGAACCGCCAGAATGATGGCAAAAATCAGACCCAGGTGGGCTCGTCCGGCTATCCGAGGGAGCCATGCAAATTCCGGGAAAGAGGGCGTTCCGGGGAAACCGTATCCTTTGGGATCGCGCCAGGGTCCGTAATAAAGGTGCTCTGCCAACAGAATGGCTACATAATTGAGCATCAGCGTCGTCAGAACTTCATCGACTTTCAGACGGACTTTGAGGAAGGCCGGGATTCCCGCCCACAGCGCTCCGGCCAGCATTCCGACCATGATTGAGGCCGGCAGGACCAGCCAGGGAGATAAAAAGGGGGACCAGAACAATACCACCCAGGTTGCAGCGATGCCGCCGAATGTCAGCTGCCCCTCCGCGCCGATATTCCAGAATTTCAGGCGAAAGGCGATTAAAACCCCCAAACCGGTGAGCATCAAGGGAATGGCTTTGACCAGTGTTTCGGTAAAATTCGGCCAGGTACCGAAGGCGCCCTTAAACATGGCGGCAAACGTCACGAAAGGATTGGTTTTAAATATTGTCAGCAAAATAGCCGTTAACAGGAGTGAAATAAAAAAGGAGGCCAGCGGGACCAGCAAAATGGCTTTGCGTGACAGTGTTTTTCTTTTTTCAAAGATGATGCGCATCGATAATCTCGATTGAGCAAAAAGCGCTCAATGTATATTGTGTGTTGTTTGTTGTAAGTTGCTTCAGACCTCGTTGAATAGTTTACTGGTTGAATGGTTGATTAGATAAATTATAGTCATAATTCAAAATTAATAATTCAACATTCGCTATTCAACATCTTTCTGTACAACCGACAACGGGCCACTCACAACTAACGAATTGAGTTTTACTCAATTCCGGCCATCATCATACCCAGCTTTTCGGTATCCGCTTCTGTGCAGGTGAGGTTACCCATGATGCGGCCTTCATATAATACGGTAATTTGATCGGCAACGGTCATCAACTCTTCCAGATCTTCAGAAATCAGCAAAACCGCTTTGCCCGATTTGCTTTGCTCGATCATCTGATTGCGAACATATTCGGTCGCGCCGACATCCAGACCCCTTGAAGGATAGGCCGCTACGAGCAGACCCCGGCAGGCATCGATTTCTCTTGCCAAAATAATTTTTTGAACATTACCGCCGGAGAGGAATTTGGCAAGGGTCTGGGGCGTTGGGGTATCAATGCGGAAGGCGTCGATCATGCGCCGGGCCAACTCCAGAATTCTTTTCGGATGCAAAATTCCTTTCTTCGTCAGCGGCGCCTTGCGATAAGCTTTCATGGCAAGATTATCGGCAACACTCATGTCACCGCCGACCCCGCGCGCGTTTCGGTCGGCCGGAATATGGCTGACGCCTGAGCAGATCATATCAAAGGGTGTTTTGTTGGTCTTGACCTCGCCATTAATTCTTATCCGGCCGCCGGTGGTTTTACGAAGCCCCGTTAAAACTTCGGCCAGTTGTTTCTGACCGTTGCCCGCCACCCCGGCGATGCCCAGGATCTCCCCGGAACGGATTTTGAAAGAGACCCCTTTGAGTGCCGGCAGCCCTTTATCATCGACAGCCTGAACATCATTGACTTCGAGCACCACATCGCCCGGACTGCGGTCTTTTTTTTCCAGGCAGAACAGCACGTCTCTGCCCACCATCAGCCGGACGAGTTCCCCGGGCTCTGTTTCATTGGTCTTTTTTACCGCGACCAGACGCCCTTTGTGCAATACCCTTACCCAATCGGAAAATGCAATGACCTCTTCCATTTTATGGGTAATAAAAATAGCGGATTTGCCTTCAGCGGTCATCTGATGAATTACCCGGTTTAATTCCCGCGACTCCTGCGGGGTTAAGACCGCCGTGGGTTCATCCAGGATGAGGATCTCGGCACCGCGATAGATAAGCTTCAGAATTTCGACTCTTTGCCGCTCTCCCACCCCGAGTTGCCAAATATAGCTTTGCGGGTCGACCTGCAGGTTGTACCGTTCAGAGAGAAGATGTATCCGGTTGCTGACGTCTGCCATATCCGGAACGAGCGGCAGGTCCGACATGCCCAGGATGATATTCTCCGCCACGGTCATGGTATCCACCAGCATGAAGTTCTGGTGGACCATGCCGATGCCCAGAAGCATGGCGTCCCGAGGTGAGGTGATCTCTACCGATTTGCCCCGGATGAGGATTTCCCCTTCGTCGGCGCGGTACAGTCCGGCCAAAACATTCATGAGGCTGCTTTTGCCCGCTCCGTTCTCCCCCAGCAGGGCCACGACTTCACCGGGATAGAGCTCCAAGTCCACCCCCTCATTCGCTATGACATTGGGAAATCTTTTGGTAATCCCTTTCATTTCGAGAAGAGGAGTTTTCATTGGATGGTAAGTCCGTGGCCAATTGCCGGTAGCAAGTAGTTCAAATCAGCATATCCATAATATATAAATAGATCCCGTTGAAAATTTTCAATTTCCAGTTTTACCAATGACACCCTTTACAAAAAAACTCATATTGAGCATATCGGGATCGCTCATTTTACTGCCGGCAGGAACAACCTCTTTGCCGGCCTGGTCGATAATGGGGCCATGGAATACGTCCCAGGACCCGCTGAGGATCGATTCCTGTTTGGCGGCAACCAAATCTTTTACCTCCTGGGGCACGCGTGGACTGAAATCGGAAAGGCGAACGATCCCTTCTTTCAACCCGCCCCAATACTGGTGAGTTTTCCATGTCCCGTTTAGAGCCGCGTTTACGGTTTCAACGTAGTAGGAACCCCAATTCCAAACCGGGCTGACCAGAACGCTGTCGCCGACAAACTTTTGCATGTCGGAGTCATAGCCGATACTTAAAAACCCCCGGTCCTTGGCCGCCTTCTGCGGTTCGGTGGTGTCCTGATGCTGGGCAATGAGGTCCGCACCCGCATCCAGCAGCGCCACCGCCGCCTCACGCTCTTTGACCGGATCGAACCAGGTGCTGGTCCACACCACCCGTACCTGAGCTTCAGGATTCACGGAACGCGCACCCAGGGTAAAGGCGTTAATCCCCCGGATAACTTCCGGAATCGGAAAGGCTGCGACGTAACCGATAATATTGGACTTGGTCATTTTGCCGGCCACGATACCGGAAAGATAACGGGGCTGATACATGCGCCCGAAGTAAGTGCTCAGGTTGGGGGCCGTTTTGTAGCCGGAACAGTGTTCAAAGTAGACATTGGGGAAATCCCGGGCTACCTCCACCATCGCGTCCATATATCCAAAGGAGGTGGCGAAGATGACCTTGTAGCCCTGCATGGCGTATTGGCGGATAATCCTGGATGCATCCGGTCCTTCGGGCACGCTTTCGATAATGGCGGTCTTGACCTTGTCGCCGAGCTTTGCCTCCAGCATTTTGCGGCCGTTATCATGTTCATAGCTCCATCCCAGATCTCCCACCGAACTGACATAGATGAAGGCGATTTTTTGGGGTTCGGCAGCTTCGGCCGTTGCCGGCGCGCCTCCGGCAAAAAGGACCCAGGTGAACATCCCCATAACCAATAACACTGATAATACTCTGTTTTTTCTCATTTTATCCTCCTTTCTCGGTAATGATATGGTATTGTGGTTTCGTAACTATCACATCCTATTTTCCAGTGCAAGTAGCACATTGTATTTGGCAGGGGAACGT
>JBAVYC010001473.1:0-2060 GCA_049698595.1 Desulfobacterales bacterium
GTGGATTTCAGCGCCGCTGAATAATCCAAAATGGACATCGATCCCGCTGGCATTCCAGAAAACCGAGTTTTTTCTCACCAGCGGTGCAAAGCGATGTTCAATGTCCACGTATATCAGCACGTGATCGGCGGTCGCCGCCAATTCAAAACCGCTGACTTTACCGACCACAATTTCACGATAAAAGACCCTGTTTGCCTTCGTGATCGATCCCAATTTATCGGCCCTGAGGATCACTTTCAGGCCCGGTTGATCTGCTGGCTCAATCTGGCGGGCACTTTCTAAATCGGCATAAAGTTTAAACGTTTCGCCCTGCCCTGCCGGCTGACCTTTAGATTCGTGTTCAGGAGTATAGAAGGCAATCCCGCCCGCGAGAAGCGATTGCAGCGATTCAAGATCGATTTGAGCACCGCTAAACAGTCCCCCGTGAATACTGATGCCGCCGGCATTCCAGAAAACAGATTTTTTCCGCACCAGGTGGGCATAATGACGTGCAATGTCGGCATGGATGATTACCTTGTCTGACGCGGCGCTCAGTTCATAGCCGCTGACCCGTCCAACCACCACTTCGCGGTAATAAACCTTGTCGCCTGCTTTAACCGAACCGAGTTGATCGGCAACTAATTCAATGGCTAATCCCGCACGACCAGGTATCGCAAAGGGGGGCATTGAAAGCCCGCTAAACTCATATTTGGGTTTCCCCTCAGCCCCTGTTGATGTGTTCAGGGCAGCGATAGTGCCGTCTCCGATGATACCATCGACGGTCAGGCCGTGTTGGGCCTGGAACTCTTTAACCGCCGCCACCAACGCCTCATCGTAGACGTCCGAGGCAAGATCTGCAGATTTCAAATCTCCCGTTTCAGACAGTCGCTTGCGAATCATTGGAACCCGCAGGTCGCGTTTAGCGGGATACAAGGTATCTCCCTTGGGAATTAACGGCCTTCTGCCGTTGGCTGCGGCCGGTCTTACGGCAATATAATTTCCCGTAATCAGGGTGCCGAGTTGCGAAATCCCGGCCAATCCAATTTCGGCTTTTGCAACCCAAAATTGGGACCCCTCGCGTGCCAGGGCGCTCGCATGGGAATTCAAATGGGCCGATACAATCACTTCATCTAATGAGCGGCCGAAGACAATATCGTCCACCGCACCGACCTCCAGCCCGCGATACTTTATCTTGGCACCTTCCCGTAGGCCTTCGGTGCGATCAAACGTAATTTTAATCGGCAGGCCTGCTCGATGGGCGCTGTCGTAATCCGGGTAAAGCTCATACCTATGGTCGCTTTCAGCAGGACGCGCGGAGTGCCCATGGGCGGGCGTGTAGAAAGCGATACCGGAATTAATTATCGATTCTAAAGATTCTGTTCTGATTTTAATGCCCGAAAGCCCTGCGCTGACACTGATGCCACCGGCATTCCAGAAGCGCGAGGTGGTCTTGACGAGATGTTGAAAGTCTTCTTTTATGAAGATATGAATGCTAATCGTATCGGTTTTCTGATCCAACTGCCAGCTATGAACCTGTCCCACGGCTATTTTTTTATAGTATACGGGGGTGCCGATATCGATGGCGCCGATATCATCGGTGACGGCCGTTACCCGCAGCCCCGGAGCCCGTATGATCGGTGGCGGCGCCTGGGTTAAGGCAACAAATTGGCGCTGGGGGTGGCCCTTGCCGGTCATCTGCACCTGGATAAAATTGCCCTTCACCAGGGATTCGAGGTTGGTGACCCCTGTCAGCGACAGTTTCGGTTCAGCCAGCCAAAACTGGGTATCACTGAGCATATATCGCTCAGCGTGGGGATGTATGATCACCTCGGCATCCAGCTGCAGCAGGTCGGGCAGGGGGATGAGCCTTTTAACATGGCCGATGGTGAATCCTCTGAACACGACCTTGGTCTGGCCTTCCACAAGACCCTCGGCGGTGGCAAAACGAATCCGGATGGTTATTCCGGCTTCGGCCGCCTGAAAATCTTTAAAAAGTTCAAACTGGTCGCCGTTTTTGGCCGGGCGGCCTTCAGAAGCCGTCTCGGGCGTATCAAATGCAACCCCTCCCGTCAGCATGGATG
>JBAVYC010001474.1:0-2445 GCA_049698595.1 Desulfobacterales bacterium
CCGGGGTGAATGCCCGGCTTGGGGGGCATCTCGGTTTTTCCTTGCCCCTTTGCACGAAACATCCTTTCCATGGATTCGATAATTTCGTCCATCGTTAGTTCCACCCTGGTGACATCATCATAGGATAAATATAGCAGCCGGCTGGCTTTGGTTTGCATGATCCCTCCTAACCCGGATCCGCCGGAGGCGGAGAATTGGTTATTGATATTGATGTGCATTCATATCGTTGTGGGAATGGATAAATCGTTGAGGATAATATCCAAGGCTACAGAAAAGTCAAGTTTTTTGGATTGCAAAAAGCGTCAGCCAATAACATATCAGATATGAGTTGGAAACACCTAAATAAAAGGCAGAACCATTCCTGGCTTTGCCTCGCATTTTAGAAAATTGCAATTCTATTTTTTTGCAATCCCTTTCCACCATTTTACCTGTTCGGGCGTTTCATATTTTCCCTTATCGAACCAAAGAAAGGTCGCTTTGAGGTCATTATCGGATTTATTTAGTACTTTGCAATCAGCGACCACCAGCAGAGCTGGGGTATGAGGACGGACCTTGGAAGGGGCCGGGGCCATCTCTGCTGGTGGTCGCTGTTTTAAAATGACGATTGTTCAGGAAAGCCGACATTGATCCGATCAGCAAATTATTCTTGCTTTTCGGTTAATTTTATATCAAAAGTACAAATGCTGTAATGGTGTATGCGAAAGAGTGAATGGCAACCAACCACATCAAAAGAAAGGAGGAGGGGAAATGAAGTTTTTTAAACTGGCTTTCGTATGTTTATTAGCGTTGGGTTTGGTTTTCTTTGCATCCAACAGTTTTGCCAGGGTCACGCTGGTCTACGGCACGACCGAAAAGGTGACGGACATGGACCCGGCCAATGCCTATGATTTCCACACCTGGGAGATTTTTTACAATATTTATCAGGGGCTGCTGGGATATCCGCCGGGCAAAACCAATCTGGTGCCGGGACTGGCCGAATCCTACGAGGTCGTTGACGACGGCAAGGGATACATTTTCAAGCTCAAAGAAGGGGTAAAATTTTCCGATGGAACGCCTTTCGACGCCAAGGCCGTCAAATGGTCGATCGACCGGGTGATTCGGATCAAAGGCGATCCTTCCTGGCTGGTGACCGACTTTGTGGATCGCGTGGAAGTGCTGGACAAATATCAGGTGAAATTTATATTGAAAAACCCGGTGGCTTTCTTTCCTTCCCTGGTGGCCACGGTTCCCTACTATCCCGTAAACCCTAATATCTATCCCGCAGATAAGATCGTACAAGACCCCACTGCACTTAAAGGCGGCAAACTGGTGGGTCTGGGAGCTTATCGGGTGGCTTTCTTCAAGAGAGACCAAGAGGTGGCGTTGGAGGTAAATCCTTATTTTTATGGTGAAAAACCTAAAAATGACATGATCATCATACGTTACTTTGCCGATGCTACCACCATGCGCTTGGCGCTTGAGAAGGGCGAGATCGATTTTGCCTTCAAGTCCTTCAATCCTTCGGATATCAGCGATCTGCAAAAAATGGACAAAATAAAAACCATCATAGGGCAAGGACCTTACATCCGTTATGTGTGTTTCCAGAACAACACCGCGCCGTTCGACAACAAAATTGTACGCCAGGGCGTGGCCGCCGCTATCAATCGACCCGATATCATCAAAAAGGTGTTTCTGGGTCAAAATGAACCGCTTTATTCCATGGTGCCCAAGGGAATGTGGACCCATACGGAAAACTTCAAAGAAGTATTCGGCGATGGTAACATCGAAAAGTCGAGAGAACTTCTGGCCAAAGCCGGTTTTAATGAGAACAACAAGTTAAAATTTGAATTCTGGTACACCACCAGCCACTACGGCGACACCGAAGTGGATATGGCGGCGGTCCTCAAGGCGCAGTTTGAGGCCACCGGGGTCATGGAAGTCAGCGTCAAAGCCGCGGAATGGGCCACATACAAGGAAAACTGGGGCAATCAGCTGATGCCGGTCTATTTGCTGGGCTGGTATCCGGATTACATCGACCCGGACAACTACACATCTTCTTTCGCCGGTACTGCCGGCTCAAGAGGAAATGGAATTTATTTTTCTGATCCAGAATGGGATGCGATGTTTGTGGATGAGCAGAAAACCCCCGATGAAAGCACCCGGGAGGCAATTTTCAAAAAAATCCAGCAGATGTGGACCGATGAAGTCCCGACGGCCCCCATCTTTCAAGGATCCTTGTTTATGTTCGCTCAGAAGGATATCGACGGTATCATGATTTCACCGACGCTTCAGTTTATTTATGCGCCCATTGAAAAGGCGAAGTAAACCAAAAATAAATAAAGGATTCGTCGCCAGCGACGAATCCTTTATTTATATTTTTCCGGTTCTATAGCCCAAACCAAGGTCGTCGCGACGAAATTACCTTTTTTTGGATTATAGTTCCATATTTTCTCCACCGATTAGCAT
>JBAVYC010001475.1:0-5966 GCA_049698595.1 Desulfobacterales bacterium
GTTCAGCTTTGGCGATATCGATATCCGCTACCATGATCTCATCAAAATCACTGGTGCCCACCAGATCAATGGTCGTTTCACCGGCCATGGCACCAACGCCGCCTAACACTAAAATTTTTTTCATTACCTAAGTGCTCCTATGTCGGTCTTTGGTTTTCGTTACTAGTATAATTTATTAAAATGGATTCTGTCTTCATCGTTGTTAAAAACTCTTTTCACCCAATGGGTGATTTCGAGTATTGCGGATCTAGATCATTACAGTAAGCAGGTTCCAAAAGCTGCAACCTTTGAACCCTGAACCCTCGTATGAAACTCCGTAGATAAATGTATCAATTTTGATCAAATTTACCGCTTCGATACCGGGTTTGGATTAAACGTCGAACATCGAACGCCCAACATCGAACGTCGAATATTGATGACGCTGCGCTTTATCGATTTTAATATAAGAGAACAGTAGAATACCAAACCATGGATTTTCGAAAGGTAGATTAACTCCTGGCCTTCGTAGCCCCTTCGTTCGGCGAAGTAGGCTTGCCCCGTCTTTTTCTAAATTGACAGAATACATTATTGGATGTTGGAAGTTCGACGTTCGATGTTCGATGTTTTTTTTTAATTTAACCCTTATGTGAATCTTTATTACCAAAGTTTCTTTTTCGATTAGACCGGCCGTTTTTTGCCCGACGGCTGGGCTGAACCCTGAACCTATAACCAATCACTTACCGTTTTCCATATCCACCATCAAAAGATTGAGGGGAATCGGTCGGGCCGGCGGCCGGGTGGTCATCATCGGTATCTCTTGCGGGCGGGCGCCGAATTCCCGGGCAAGCATGACGGCAATCGTCGGCAGACAATTGGTCCCCTGGCAATAACCCATCCCGCTGCGGGTCCGTTTTTTTATATCGTTTAAATTCGCCGTTCCCTGCCGAATGGCCTTTCGAATCTCGCCGGCAGTGATCCCTTCGCAACGGCAAACGATGGTATCGTCTGTCATGTTGGCGTAAAGATCCGGGTATATCCGGTACATGCGCTCCATGGCCCGCCGAAATTTACCCATGCCCGCCAGCTTTTTCCACACCGGACGGGCGGCTTGCTCGGCCTTGTCTTTCGAAATGCTGCCGATATGCACTGCGGCATACAATCCGGCCAGGGTGCCTTCCATTTTTGCCACCAGCACCCCGGCAATACCGGCCCCATCTCCGGCCACAAACACGCCCGGCTGATCGGTTTGCATGTTTTCGTTGAATCGAGGTACCCAGCCTCCAATCATTGGGTCGTAAAAATGGCTGCAGCCAAGCATACTGGTCGCCCAGGTGGTCGGAATAAGACCATAACCAATGCAGACCGTATCGACATCGAAACGTTTCGTCTTCCCGGATATGGGGCGGCAGCGGGAATCCACTTTGCCGAGGAAAGCCTGTTCCACTTCCTGATTTCCCTGGAGCCCCTGCAGCACATGGGACTGTAATATCTGAACGCCGGCGCGCTTGAGACGATATATATACTTGAGGCCCCGTATCATTAAACCCGGCTGGTGCAATAAATCGGGCAAAAATCGCCAGGCACCCGCGGTCGTATTGGATTCCGCCACGGCCACAACGTCCATGCCGGCATCCAGCATCTGATTGGCCACTACCAATTGAAGCGGTCCGGAACCGGCCAAAAGTACCCGGCGACCGGGACGAACGCGCTGACTTTTTAAAAGCAGTTGGGCGCCACCGGCCGTCATGACGCCGGGCAGGGTCCATCCCGGCACCGGCAGCGGTCGCTCGGTTGCGCCGGTCGCCACCACAATGGCTTTTGCGTCCAGCAACACCAGTTCACTGCCGCGCGCAATAGCCAGCTGGTTCGATTCAAATACCGACCACACCAAAGCGTCGTTCCAGATGGTAATCGTATCTGATAAGTTATGCACTTGTTGCAGCAGAGACCGACCATCGAGATAATCGACGCCGAGTTTTGCAGAATCCCCGACCTGAAATGTCTCGGGAAGCTGCCGGTAAATCTGACCGCCGGGCAGCAAATTTTCATCGATGACCAAAACCTTAACACCTGCGCCGGCAGCGGCGATAGCTGCACTGAGACCACCGGGTCCGCCACCGATGATGACCAGGGGTACCTCCCGGCGCACCAGGCGAGCCGGAGCGGCAGCGGGCAAAGACATGTCCGGTCGGCCGAAATCTTCTTGCAGCAAGATTTGCTGGCCGGCCTGAACCGCCGTAACACAAGCGCGCTCATTCGGCCGGCCATCAACCGTCACCAGACACCCGTAACAGGATCCCATACAGCAGTATAACCCCCGGGGGTCTTTAAGCTGCGGTGTCCGGCGAATCTCTCGAATTCCAATCGCCGTCAACACCGCGCCGATGGTTTCCCCCTCATAAGCGCGGATGGGATGGTTGTTGATGAAAATTTCTATTTCTTTTCCGCGATTAACGCCGGTCTCAAGGCGTTGATCTTTTCCCGTTTGATCCAGAGGTTTCTTGTCCATTTTAAGTGAAAGCTCCTCCCGCAGAGCGCGACGTCTCAGAAAGCCCCCTGGAAGGGGGTGAAGAAAAGTTCTGCGGTCATTTAAATCCGAAATACGAAACACGAAGCTCGAAACAAATTATAATGACAAAAATATCAATGACAAAAACCGTTGCGCCACTCACCGTTACGGAATAGGATAATCCGTTATTATTATTAGGCTTTGTGCTTTTGTTTTCCTTGTTTCAAGCATTTGAACATTAGAATTTCGGATTTGTTTCGCATTTCGATATTCGAATTTCGGATTTCCCATAACTACGCTGTGATCACCCCGGGACGTTAATAACTTTTGGGTCCCAAGCTGCAATTGGTGGTTTAATATCGGGATCAGCTTCTAACAAACCGATCGACAGCAAATGCCTCGATTGAGTGTTCCGTTTCACCATCCAAAATAAGTTCGCTGACGGCTTTGCCGGTACCGGCGCTGAACCTCACGCCGGCGCGGCCATGTCCGGCAGCGACAATTAACCGCGCACAATCGGGCACGGGGCCGATGACCGGAAGATTGTCCTCACAGATAGGCCGAAACCCAGCGAAAAAGCGCAAGGCACGTAACCGGCCGAGCAGGGGCACCGCCCGCACAAACGCCTTTGTGAAAGCAGTAATCTTTTCCAGGGTAATCCGGTTTTCAAATCCGACAAACTCTGTGTGGCTCCCGAGATAAAAATTTCCGCTGGCTGTCTGCCGGATATACAAATGGTTTAAAAACATGATCACGTGATCCGTCATCCGCTGACAGGCTTCTGTGAGAATCACCTGCCCACGGGCAGGTACAATCGGAATTTGCACGCTCAGCGATGACAGAATCTGGGGTGTGTAAGCGCCGCCGGCAACTACCGCCCAATCGGCATGATAGTCGCCTTTATTCGTAACTATCCGGTCGATGCGATCGTTGCTGACCTCGATAGCGTGTACTTCAACGCCATATTCCACCCGGCTGCCTTGGCCTAAAGCAACGCCGAGGTACCCGTCGACCAGTCGGAAGGGATTTACGTGGTAACTGGCCGGATTAAGGAGCGCCGCTGTGACTTCGGAACATAGCAACGGTTCTTCGCGTCGGGCTTCCGGCCCGTCCATCAGTTTGCAATCAATTCCCATCCGGCGGATTTCTTTGTCAAAGGCGTGGAGCTCGAGGGCTTCCGGTTCGTTCATGGCCGTGTAGAGAGCGCCGCCGCGAATGATTTCAAGCGGTCGCTCAAAATCCTTTTCGGCGTCCAGTATCAGGTGATAGCTTTCACTGTTCATGGCCTGCAGCGGTTCCGGGGTACTACTGCTGCCGCCGATGCTGACAATCGATGCGGTAGTACCCGAAGCACCCGCACCTAAATGACTACGTTCCAAAACCAGGACCTTCACACCTCGTTTAGCAAGAAAATAGGCACAGGCAGTGCCGATTACACCGCCGCCAATTATAATAATCTCGGGGTTCATGTAGTGCGCTTCCTATTGCTTTTGGGTCGATTTTTTTAAAGTAACAATGCGAAGGAGAGTACGATTTTCACCAGCCCAGGGTCAACCCTATCTAATCATCATCATGGAACGATGCATCCGTCTCGCCTTTCGGCAGCGGGATGATAAAAACAGGTTTCCGGGATCGGCGCAGCACCCTCTTGGCAACAGTTCCCAAAAAGGTATGTGCGATGCCCTTTTCATGAGCTCCCATTATGATCGCATCGCAGTTAAAATCGTCCGCCTTTTTTAGTATCTCTTCTTCAGGAAAGCCGCGGTGGACTTCTATTGAAGTAATTTTTTGGGCGAATTCGAGATCATCTGCAAGTTCCTTATCGCTGAATATCCTCAGTCGGCTTTTAATCCTTTCGATCCTATGGGTTATCCCGTCTTCCAGGATTTCCTTGAGGTACTCCTCTTTAAGATAGAACGTAAGGGCCTTTACAGCATTTGGCGATGCTCCCTCGATAATATGTAAAATGATAATCTCAGCATCGAATTTTTTTGCAAAGTACACGGCATAGCGAAAAGCATGGGCGGAATTTTTTGAGAGATCGGTTGCATAAAGAATTTTATTGATATCAGGTAACATTGAATGTTTCCTCCAAATTTTGATGTTATAGAATCTCCTGCAGCCCATGCAAATGGCCATTGGCATTTTTTCTTGCCGGGTCGGCAGGAAAAATTATTCATGCCAAAAGGCCGGTATAATACCCCTACTGGAACAGTGACGGGATGAACATTGAAACGAACGGGACATAGGTGACCAATAGCACGACGACCACGTTGGCAACCAAAAACGGAAGTATGGCAATACTAATTTTTTCCATCGATTCGTTAGAGATGATGGATGCCGCAAACAGACAACATCCCACCGGCGGTGTTGCCAGGCCTGTAATCAGGTTGATACTCATGAACACGCCGGCATGCAGCGGATCTATTCCCAGAATTTTAAACAAAGGCAGGAAAACCGGCGTTACAATCATAATTGCCGGAATGCTGTCCATAAACATCCCCAGTGTGAAGAGCATAACATTTATAAGCAGCAATATCAGCCATTTGTTTTGAATATTATCCACCAGAAACTGTGCAAAATGCTGAGGCACTTGCTCATTTGACAGGGCCCAGCCGAATAATGACGCCGCAGCTATGATAATAGAGACGCTTCCGGTTTCAATCGCTGAATCCTTAACGACGTCAATCAGTTTTCTGGGTGTCATAGTGCGATAACCGAAGAGAGCTATAAATACCGTATAAAAGGTCGCGATTACGGCAGCTTCGGTCGGGCTGGCAATACCCAGGATGATACTTCCCAGGATCAATATCGGCAGAATTAAAGCCGGGGATCCATCCTTTACGATATTTACCCCTTCCATAAAGGGTATTTTTTGGGTTCTCTTGGGAAAGTCTGTTCTTAAACCTATGATCCTTACAGCAAGCATCTGTGACAAGCCAACAAGCACGCCGGGTAAGGCGCCGGCCAAAAACATATCACGAATGGAAACTTGAGCGATGGAACCGTAAATGATAAACATCAGGCTCGGCGGAATAATGGGTCCCATGGTCGATGATGCGGCAGTCACGGCCGCACTGAAACGTTTTGAGTAACCTTCTTTCACCATGGTGGGAATCAGAATGGATCCTATGGCGGTTGTATCGGAGATGGCGGTGCCGGTAATTCCGCCGAAGAACATACTTACCACGATGTTAACATAGGCCAGGCTGCCCTTCAATCTTCCCACCAACAGATCGGCAACCCGAATTAACCGATCACTAATGTTTGCCTCGGACATAATTTTGCCGGCCAGAACGAAAAAGGGTATCGCTAGTAAAATAAAGGAATCAAAGGAGCGCAACAACCTTACGACAATGATGTCCAGGGGCAGGTCTACTCCCAAAAAATAAACCAATGTGGAAACAAGCAATGCAAAAGGTATGGGTATCCTGACCAGCATCAGCAGGGCAAAACAGATCACCATAAGTATAATGAA
>JBAVYC010001476.1:0-2402 GCA_049698595.1 Desulfobacterales bacterium
GAATATGTTAGTGTTATAAGAATCAATTAGAACCGTTCAGTGCTGTTTTACCAGACGCTGGACAATGGGATCCAATAAGCGCAAAATGCTGTTTTTAGTAGCCTTGCGGGGCAAACTTTGCATATAGACCGAAGAGAACTCTGGTTCGATCATCGGATGCGAGCTGAGATTCCAGTCGTCACAGTCATAGCCAATAAACTCCATGTAGGGTGTAAAGGTCTGTTTAAACAACTTTATGTCTTCCTCGGTAAACCAGTGGCGCCAGTCCCCGCTGGCCTTTTTGCGAATCACTTTGGCTTTGCCGGATGAACTGGGAACTTCAGCGTCGGATTGGATCTCAAAGCCTAAATAATCATTGAGATCTTTTACCTTATTATCTACCATATTTTCGAAAGTGAAAAAGAACCAGTCGTTTTCCAGAATATTAACAAATTTCAGCATTTGATCATAACGGTGTTGCTCTTCCTCAACCACCTGCTCGGCTGTCCGGGGCCAGCCGTCGTGTCCTGTATGCCGGCAGATTTCGAAAAAAGGAATGGATCGAGGATCCCTTTCCTTTTTCAAAACTAGATCCAGATGCGCTTCATACTGCTTTTTTCTTCCCGAATAGCCCCGGTGCCATCGATACAGCATGCGGCTGACGGCTGCATCGCGGGGATCACGGGCCATCCAGATTTTACGGTCATAGTGCTCCGTTTTTAAATGGTCTCGGAATAAATCGAAACTTTTACCTTTGCGTTCTTCATAGGTATGTTTGTAAACTGCATTTTCATAGTCGCCGATATATTTGCCCGGGCGGCCGCCGGAAAAGGCATGGCAGTTCGGCAGTCCGCCGGACACCTTATACACCATGGCCGTGGTGCCGGTTTTTCCTGTTCCTAGTATCAAAATTTTCATTTATTTCCTCCTATGGGTGGATCAAAAAAATCTGATCAAATATAATTTCTGCTTTTATGCTGCTGGTGTCGCCGAGCACGTGTTGGATTTTGGATATTCGATTCATTAGCTCTTGAAGCGAAATGCCGGGATAACGATGGCGATGAAACTCCGGCGGCGCATGCTTGCCCGGCAAATGCTTGCGAACATATTTAACCAAAAGCCGCCAGGTGGCAAAGCCCCTGCCTAAAAGCCGATCGTGCAAAGGTGGTTCAGGCCGTTCCGCTTGACGTTCCATCTTTTTTTCTATGACATCAACAATGCGCTCACATGCCAGTGGACCTTCTTGAGCTGCCAGATATTGTTTAACAAGCGCTCGACGATCATCACCATTGGCGGCACCAAGTTCTCCCTTTATTATTTTTTTGAGAGTTTCCTGGAGCTGATCAACATCGAAACACTGATGACTGATCAAATTGGGCAGCCGGTAGAATCCCATGTCGTAAGTTTCATCTATCTCTGCCCGGTAAGATACTGCCGGAACGTCCATCATAAAGGCTTCCACCCCTGTGGTACAGCCGTTGTGGATAACAACGTCGGTCGCCATTAGCCAGGGTACCACATTGCCTTCGTTGGTAACCTTGACCCGTTGGCAGCCATTGGCGATGTCCTTGTAAACCTGCTGATTTTCCGTCGGGTGCGGCCGGACGATGATTTTGTGAGCCGGAAAAACCCGGTCAAGGATCGGGATCAGCTGTTTAAAGGTCTTGAATACAGCCAGCTTGTGATTTTGCAATCCTTCAGCATACTCACGGCTCATACCTACCGCCGCTTTGCCGAATTGAGGCGTGTCACCCGCATTTTTTACCGGCCGAAACAAATTTTGAGCCGGGAAAAAGGCATTTACATGATTGAAATTTGTATTTACAAGAATAAATTTCCCATATTTTTTTTGTAGTTCTCCCGCTTCCGGTTCGTAGAAGGCACGTAACTCGGGCCTCAGCATGTCACTTCGGGGATTTCCCGTAACATGGATCGGCATTCCGGGCGGCAGGTCGGGATATCGGCGCCATAATTCAGCATTGTCTGCGCCCCAGGCAAACAGGTGCGAGTTATATCGAATTGCAACCGGGGAGAGCCTGCGGGAATAGTAAGTTTCTGCCGGCAGATGAACTAGCGCCTCTTCATCCCACGTCAGGATTTCGTGACCTAATTTTTCCAATATTCGAAACATTTTAAGGTTTCGGTCCGTCATGCTTTTGTTGAGGTATAAACTTCTCGGAAAAGTCGTAATGCGAAAATCTACCTCGCGGTGAGAACCGATAATGACCGCAAACCCGCGTTGTGCGGCAATGCAGGCCAGCAGCAGTTTGGGGTCAAGCTCCCGTACCTGGTTTTCAACAGGTATGATGAGACAGGCTTTGGCGTTTCTTATGTTTGCGAGATTTCTCATATTTTCTTTCTCCCAGAGATGTGTCAACCCTGACAGCCGTTCGGTCGGCATTTAGCACAGGCACCCGGGATGA
>JBAVYC010001477.1:0-5959 GCA_049698595.1 Desulfobacterales bacterium
ATACTGTGTTTGATTTAAGTCGCCCCTCCTCAACAGCAACGTTATATTTGAAATCAAAACATGGAATCGAAAAGTTACAAACTAATCAAAGAACATATTTCATCATTTCCTGATCCAATCGCTCTTAAGAAAGGGGATAAAGTTTTCGTTGGCAGAGAGTATTCGGAAAATCCGGATTGGCCAAATTGGATTGAGTGTAAAACGCAAAATGGGAAAAAAGGATGGATACCGAAACAATACTTAAAGCTACAGGGTAATTCAGCAATTGCGCTCTGTGATTATTCTGCTAATGAACTAAATGTAAAGATCGGAGATGAAATTTCCATTCATAAATGTGAAAATGGATGGGCTTGGTCAGCGAATTCTGTTGGAGAATTCGGCTGGGTACCCTTAAATAATATCAAAATATAACAATGCCACTGGAGCAGACGGCGCGAAGATAGCGGTTTTACGTAAAGGCCGTGCAAGCTCGGAAATCATTTAGGCCGCTGCTCACCGGCATTAGGTACTCAAAATAACACATGAATATGATTCTATATGGCATAGAAAAACTTGGCTTTGGAAAATGGTTCCAGGATAGAATTGATCCTGTTGATTCGAACAGATTTGATATTGCAAGAGTGACTGCTGTTCATAAAGACAGCTACACCATAAATAAGGGTGAGAACGATGTTTTTGCTGAGCTGATTGGGAAAATGGTTTTTAGTGCGGCTTCTCCGATTGATTATCCCGCTGTAGGAGATTGGGTCTGCGCAACTTTCTATGATGAAAATACCTTTTCAATAATTCATAATGTATTACCGAGAAAATCCCTGCTTAAAAGGAAGACTCCAGGAAAGAAAGTTGATTTTCAATTGATTGCGGCCAATATTGATGTCGTATTTATTGTCCAATCTTTGGACACAAATTTTAATATCAGGAGACTTGAACGATATTTAGTGATGGTTAAGGACAGCAATATCAAGCCAATCGTATTGTTGAGCAAAAGTGATCTTCTCGATCAAAAAGAAATCGCTAATAGGGTCACAGAAATCCATAATATAATGCCTTTTTTGCATGTGCAGCCGTTCAGCAATGAAAATGAATCCGGTTTAAAAAACGTAAAGGATCTTTTGGCTCCTCACCAAACATATTGTTTGTTGGGATCATCAGGTGTTGGCAAAACAACCTTATTAAACAATCTTATCGGCGAATCAATATTTGCAACAAAGACAGTTAGAGAAAAGGATAGTAAAGGTAGGCATGCCACAGCACATCGGCAATTGATAAAGTTAGATTGCAAAGCAATGCTGATAGACACTCCGGGGATGAGAGAGCTCGGCAATTTTTCTGTAGAAACAGGCATTGATGAAACATTTACAGAAATTAAAGAGCTATCAGAACAATGTCAATTTAATGATTGTACTCATGTTAATGAAAAAGGTTGTGCAGTTATAAAGGCAGTGGAACTTGGGCAAGTACCAGAGAAAAGATATCAAAATTATACAAAAATGAAAAATGAATCAATTTATTATGAAATGTCATATTTAGAGAAAAGGCAAAAAGATAAACAGTTCGGAAAATTATGTAAAACTGTTATGAAGCACAAGAAAAACCGGAGATAGCACCTAACAAGCCTGTGAAGCAGACGGTGTGTAATAGCACGGTTTTTCGTAAAGGCTTGGAGACTCTCGGCAGTCCACGACAGCGCTGGTGAGCCGCATTTCAATAGTTGCTTATGAGTAAAACATACCAATAGCCACTGCCTTGTTGGGTGCCGGTGGGTGGCCTTGGCGTTAGGTGGATATAAATATGATAAAAACCAAAGTAATATATGAAAAAGAATCAGTTCTATTCGCAAAATATTATCACCCAAAATCAGATGATTATTCAGAGTATATAACCAAAATACTGATAAAGGATTCTGGCAAAACTCCGGTTCAGATGAATTTAAAATTTAACGGTATTCTCCCTGCTTATGATACGATACAAACAAAACGTATCATAGAATTCCATCTTGTGCATGCAAACTAACCAAAATCATGCTGTCATGGCCGCTTTGTGGATGTCCGGCACACTGGCATCTTTCATGGCCATGGCCGTCGGCGGCCGTGAGCTGGCGGGCCAATTGAGTACCTTCCAGATACTGTTTTTCCGCAGCGTTATCGGTTGTCTGATTGTCGGATTTCTTTTGTGGTGCGGCAACTGGCGGCAGATACTCACCAAACAGCTGCGGGTACACCTACTGCGCAATATAGCGCATTTCGGGGGGCAGTTCGGCTGGTTCTACGGCATTGCTTTAATTCCACTGGCGGAGGTATTCGCATTGGAGTTTACCGTTCCGGTTTGGACTGCTGTCCTGGCAACGGTGTTGCTCAGAGAACAAATCACCCGGGCGCGGGTGGGCGCCATTATTTTGGGTGTGCTGGGGGTGTTTTTGATTCTGCGCCCGGGCCTGGCGGTTATCAGTCCCGCTTCGCTGGTTGTACTTGGCAGCGCTTTTTGTTATGCCCTGTCACACACCCTGACAAGAAGGCTTGCCCTGGTTGACACCCCGCTGACCATCCTTTTCTATATGACAATCATTCAGCTGCCTCTTGGGTTGGTGACCTCGATCTTTGATTGGATGACTCCCTCATTGGCAATGTTGCCGTGGATTATGGTCGTTGGCGTTGCCGCATTGAGCGGTCACTATTGTATGGCACGCGCCCTGGCAATTGCAGATGCGATTGTCGTGGTGCCAATGGATTTTTTAAGATTGCCCCTGATTGCAGCCGTTGGTTTTCTATTCTATGGCGAAAGTTTGGATTGGTTTGTTCTGGCAGGCGGGGTTGTGATGTTTAGCGGTAATTTTCTGAACATCCAGGCCGAGAAAAAAAGATCGGAGTGAAATCTTGATGCAGACCTCGTCATTTAATCTGGAAAAACAGCCCTGATTTTTTTAATGATCGTCGGATTGCATGAAAATTGGACATGGGTAGAATTCAGGGATTTGGGGATTTAGGGATTAAACGAATTCTATCTATCTGAATTTATAGTTTAAACTCTCAATCCCCCAATTTAGTTCAATAAAGACTTCGGTTCCAGCCGGAATTCGTTCCCAGCCTATCTTTTTGTTAAGCCGGTTTCCTGATATAAGCAAGCCGCCCGGGAGTTTGTATATGGTGTCGGGGCTGTTGTATTTATCTCCTGCGATTTGCCAGGCGGTCTTATCCCGCTGAATTACATATGAAGGGTGTTGCACTCCTGGCTGAGTCGTCGTACCGTAAAATATTGAGGAAAGCAGCGGGTCCGGCCGAAGGCTTCCCGCTCTGACATCCGGATCATAAGGCCAGGTTGATTTTAGCCCGGCGCGGTTGCGGTCGAAATTTCGCGCACAATGTTTTCGGCCGCGTTTATTGAAGACGCCCGACTTATATGCCACCTGGCTGTGGGTGAGCACAGCACGATCCGCAAGACCGTAGGTGTTTTTTAAATTTTCGATAAGCACTCCGACCGACTTGTACTGACGGGCTGTGATGTCGCTATCGTGATATCCGACCAGTTCGATGCCGACGGAGACCCGGTTTAAATTTCTTTCCCCATTCCACATACTGCGACCGGCATGATGGGCTTTAAATTGTTCATCTAAAATACGGTAGGTTTGCCCGTCACGGGCGATCACATAGTGTGTATGACCCCCTCGGGTGATCCATTTGAAGTCGTCTTGTTTGCCTTCCGATACTATTTTCAATGTGGTTTTTAAATCACATTCTGTCGTATGAACAATAATATATTTGGTGCTTGTGCGCACTTTTTTCGGGAAAAGGGGGTTGAGACGCCAACGGTAATCAATGATGGTGTCCTTATTCAATCGATGAATTTTATTCGTGGATCCCGCCGATTCGGCCGGCAGTCCTAGAAACTGACAGACGGTCAATAAAAACACAATGACCGCCAGCGGCTGATGGATTGCGAGGAATCGAGGTTTTAATTGCATGTGGTAAAGAAATGCATAAGCCATGCCATTTTTAGATAAAAATAACCAACTGAATTTATTAAAAATTAATAGCGATGGTGAAAAGCTTAGGTGTCAACTTTTTGGCAGGAAATCGAGAGGCGGTTCTGCTACATCAGAAACAACTATGGCAATATGAAAAGATGAGGATTACGGAAGTTCAATTGTTGACATCGATAACGTACTTAGATAGTCTCCAATCAGAAATGCCGGAAACCAGCACTTACATAGAATGGAAAACAAAAAAGTTGATAATTCCCTGAAGACCCAGCGGTCAACCCGGGTTTTGGTATGGGATCTTCCCACCCGGTTGTTTCACTGGCTGCTTCTTATCTGCGTGATTGCGTCATTTGTGACCGGCAATATCGGTGGAATCGTCCTGGAATACCATATGCTGAGCGGATATGCGATTTTGGTACTGCTGATTTTTCGTTTGGCATGGGGTTTTGTCGGCAGTCGCACAGCCCGGTTCTCCAGTTTTGTCAAAGGTCCGGCCACCGTTCTTTCCCACGTGGGGGTGTTGCTGCAAAAAAAGACAGAGACACCCTATCTCGGCCATAACCCCTTGGGTGGATGGTCGATTGTTGCCATGCTGCTGGTTTTGTTCGTGCAGGTCGCCACCGGATTGTTTGCCAACGACGATATCCTAACGGAAGGTCCCCTCTACGTATGGGTAACCAAAGAGACCAGTAATTTGCTTACCTGGGTACACCTGATCAACCGGTTCGTTCTCGTCGCGCTCATCGCTATCCACATTTTCGCCGTATTTTTTTACTTCTTTTTCAAACACGAAAATCTGATCGGGCCGATGATTACCGGTATGAAACGCTGGCACGCAGTTGTTGAGAACCCTGCCGGCAGCAACTTATTGGCCGCAGCAATTTTTGGACTGGTAATCCTGGTCGTATACCTCCTGGTCCACCCGCGATAGGCGTGTATACGAGCGCCGTCGCTGGCTTGAAAAGTTTACCCGCCTTGGGGGAGGAGGGAGGCCAGTTTAATCAAAGAAGAAACTTTTGGGGCTCGGTTCCGAAATCGGCCGTTGTTGGGTTTCGCAATTCGCAATAACACCGGCAAAATGTAGGTTGGTTTGAGTGCAACGAAGCCCAACAAAGCCTGGAGTAGGCTCAACCCAACCTACAAAGGCAAAGTGGCCCAGGATGGAACCAACTCCAACTTTTGAAATGAAGTTTCATACGAGCGTCGGATCCATCCCGGCCGACCCGATTATCACCTGGATTTAAACTCGCCGTGGCAGCCTTTGCATGTCTGGGCCGTAGCCCCAAATTGTGCTTTAACGGCGTCAAGCTCCCCGGTTTTGGCAGCGGCGGCCAGCTTGGCCGTCTCGTTTTCGAACTTTCGCGCGGCTTGCATGAAGTCTTCTGTGTTTTTTAAGGCTTTTGAATTCAATTTCGTTTTACCGCGATCGCTTGCGGGGTACAAAAAAGCGTCCCAGGGCATTTTGGACAGCATTTCCAGAATAGTGGCTTCTTCTGCAAATGAGTCTTGATTGTACGGCTGTTTCCCTTTCACCACTTCCCCCATATTGCCGAAATGCTGGCCGACCAGAACCATGACTGCCTGCCGGTAGCGGATCGCATCTTGCGCTTTATTGAATTTTGCGTATACGGCGGTGGCGGCCACAGCCATGAAAATGATGATTGCAATAATTTTTGCCGGATGTTTCATAGATACCTCCTTTTGATTTGAATGACGGATGACGGTCTAATTTTTGAAACGGCGCCGAATTGATTTTTGCTGTTGGGGCGAGAGATGCTCCCAATTGTCCAGATCTTTTTGTAGTTGTTTGCGCTCATCCGGCGGCAGGTGCTGCCATTGACGGAACAGCTGTTTATAAAGTTTGCGTTGTTGAGAGGGCATTCTATTCAATTGATTCATCCGCCGGCGTATCATTTGCTGCTCTTCCGGCGGCAGCGACTGCCATTCTCTGTATTTTTTCCGCATTTTTTCCTGATCTTGAGG
>JBAVYC010001478.1:0-1760 GCA_049698595.1 Desulfobacterales bacterium
TTAGGTAGACTGATAGCATTTTGAGTTGTTCCTAAAAAACGATGTTATGAATAGCTGGAAAATTTTATTTAAAGACATTTCAGGTACAACATGAAGACAACAAGATTAAAAAAGCCACTCCTCGGAGCAATTGTACTACTGCTCGTCATTTTCGCAGGTTGGACCGCGTATTCCGGGCAAGGCGGCGTCATACAGACTTACAAAAATGCAACCGCCCCATTTGACGATGCTAAGCATGTCGATGGGGTACTGCCGCTGCCGGATAAAGCCGTTGCGGTGAAGTCAAGATACCAGGGCGGGCGGTTTTGGACGGAAACCCGCAAGGACAAGATAGAGCGCTTCAGGTGCAGTCAGTGCCATAATGATAAAGCCGTCCGAATATCCCAAGCCGCTGGAATCGCCCACGGTGATATCGTTCTGGTCCATGGCGGGGAGGACAAGCCCTTATCCTGTTTTACCTGTCACAAAAAGGATGAGCGTGATTTTTTAGAAACCGAGGCGGGTGTGAAAATCGATATGGATCACAGCTACCAGTTATGCGGCCATTGCCATTTCAGACAGAAAAAAGACTGGGCCGGCGGCGCCCACGGCAAGCGTATAACTTACTGGGCGGGCAAACGGGTCGTCAAGAACTGCGCGTCCTGTCACGATCCTCACGTACCGCATTTCATAAAGCGGTGGCCCAAAACATACTCACCTCCTTTTATCAAATAGGGAAATATCATGGATCCCCGGGAAAATAGCGATAGTCGAAAACAAAAAGAGAACAACCAGCGGCAGACAAAACCCTGCGGGCGACGAGAATTTATCAAGGGAGCCGCAAAACTGGCTGCTTTAGGCGGTGCCGCAATGCTGGCCGGATGCGGGACCGAAGCGCTGGGTTCAAGCGAAGAACTCAAATTGCGGTTTAAGGAATACTTCAAAAAAAATTATCGCCTGATGACCCCGGAAGAAAAAGACGAAACCGTCCGGCGCCTCGAACAGTTGGCTAAAATGAAAAGAGGGGTCGACGTCCAGATGAGCTCCCGGGAACCCATCGAGGGGGTTTTGTTCGGCTATGCCTTTAATGTGACGCGCTGTGAAGGATATATGGAGTGCGTGGCGGCCTGCGTGAAAGAGAACAACCTCGACCGCAAGTCAAACACCCAATATATCCGCATTTTTGAAATGGAACACGGTGAGATGACCCCGGATGCCGGTGACGGCAAATATTTTCATGAAGTACCGGTGGCAGATCATTTCTATATGGGAGTGCAGTGTTTCCATTGTCAAAACGCCCCGTGTGTAAAGGCCTGCCCCACCAAGGCCACCTGGCAGGAACCCGACGGTATTGTTGTTGTGGATTATGACTGGTGCATCGGTTGCCGCTATTGTATTGCCGCCTGTCCCTATTATGGACGGCGTTTCAACTGGAATGAACCGGTTGTTCCCAAAAACGAAATGACCAAAAAACAACACTATCTCGGCAACCGGTTACGTTCCAGGGGACAGATGGAAAAATGTACCTTTTGTGTGCAAAGAAGCAGGGAAGGCAGAAATCCCGCCTGTGTCGAGGCCTGTCCCACCGGTGCCCGGGTGTTCGGGAATCTTCTGGACCCCAAGAGCGAAATCAGATTTGTCCTGAAAAACAAGAAGGTTTTCAGGTTAAAGGAAGATCTGGGGACGGATCCAAAATTCTGGTATTTTGTTGACTAAAGTGGGGCATAGAACAGGAGAATGTTAAAGTCACCACAAACTGATTCAGATAGAGACGATTTGAT
>JBAVYC010001479.1:0-7481 GCA_049698595.1 Desulfobacterales bacterium
CCGTAGACCACCGGATGCCCCCCGGTGGGCATGACCTCCACGGCATCCATACCGGCTTTTTGCAGCCGCTGCGCCACCCATTCGGCCGCCCGTTTGACATCGTCCGCGTGTTCGGACAAACTCGATATGCTCGGAATGCGTAAAAAGTCGCACAACTCATTCAGATATTGTTTACTGCGTTCTTCCATAAAATTCTGCCAACTGGTCATATTTGCTCCTTCTCTTGCGGGAAAGTATCCGAATTCGTGTTTAAGCATGAATAAAATACATCAATCACTTCAATGTTATGGCCGTATTCACCTCGCCGGCACTTGTATCGTCCTGGGGCCAACGCGCGGTTACGGTTTTAGTCTGGGTGTAGAACTCAACCACCTGCTTGCCATAAGGTCCCAGGTCACCCAGTTTCGACCCTCGCGATCCGGTGAAACTGAAAAATGGCAGCGGCACAGGGATCGGCAGATTTATGCCGACCTGGCCGACATCGATTTCGTTTTGAAATTTTCGGGCGGCAGCGCCGCTTGAAGTAAAGACCGCGGTACCATTACCAAATGGATTTTGGTTGGTAAAATCGATGGCATCATCCAGCGTATCCACGCTGACGACACTCAAAACCGGACCGAATATTTCTTCCCGGTAAATGGTCATCTGCGGTGATACATTCGAAAAAATGCTAGGACCGAGAAAATTACCCTTGCTATACCCCGGTACAGCAACAGTCCGGCCATCCAGCTCGAGTTTGGCGCCCTCGGCCATACCTTTTTCGATATAGCCCATAACCCGTTCCTTGGCGGCCGGACGGATAAGGGGTCCCATATCCGTGTCTTCTTTCCAGCCGGGGCCAATTTTCAAGGCCTTCGCTTTTTCAACGAAATCCGGCAGCCAGTCATTCGCCTGACCGACCAGCACCATGGTGTGAATGGCCATGCAGCGTTGGGCGGATGCGCCGAAACAGGCTCCAAGCATGGCATTTAGTGCAAATTCTTTGTCGGCGTCGGGCAGCACGATCCCATGATTGTTGGCGGCCATCATGCACTGGGCCCTTTTGCCGGTGCTCGCAGCCCGGTTGTACACCAAGGTACCCACCGGCGCCGAGCCCACAAAAGAGATGGCTTTAATATCCCGGTGATCACATAAGGCATTAACGGTGTCTTTGCCGCCATGGACAATATTTAACACACCGTCCGGCATACCGGCCTCCTGGGCCAGCTCGGCAATCATCAGCGGTGTGATCGGATCGAGCTCGGATGGTTTGAGGACAAAGGTGTTGCCGCAGGCAATCGCCATGGGGTACATCCACAGCGGAATCATACCCGGAAAATTAAACGGCGTGATGCCGGCACAGACACCCAAAGGCTGCAATATAGTGTAGGTGTCCACACCGCTGGCGACATTCTCCACGTAACCGCCCATCTGCAGCGAGGCAATGCCGCAGGCATGCTCCACCACTTCAAGGCCGCGAAACACATCGCCCTGGGCATCCGCTCGGGTTTTACCGAGTTCCGCTGTCACGGATGCAGCAAGTCGATCCATGTCTCGGCGAATCAGCTCCTGGAACCGAAAAAACAGACGGGCCCGGGTCGATATGGCCGTGTGTTTCCAGGTTTTAAAGGCTTCCTTGGCTGCCGCCACGGCGGTTTCAATTTCGTCAGATGTTGAAAACGGAACCTTTGCCAGCACGTTCTGCGTCGCCGGGTTGGGTATCTCCGCCCAGGAAGAAGTCCGCGAATCTACAAATTGACCATTAATTAGCATTTTCACTTTAGGGGGATTTATTGACAGGTCTGCCGTAACCTGAGTTGCATTCGAATCTGGTCCCATAAAAATTTTCCTCCCCGCACAATATGCATCGTGATGCAGTCTTTAGCGGTGATTTCTAAAACCACAAATCATTTGGAGTGGATAACTGACTCTAAATATTCTGTCAATCGAATAATGCTTTTAACAGCGACCAGACCCGCCGTGGGGCTAAATATACTGCCCTCTGCCGAGGATACCCATTCATCCCCTAAAAAAGAATCAATTGTCGCCGTTTCCTCAGAATAGCCGAATCCGGCTTGTACCTGTTTTAGTTTAGTGGTAAAGGTCGAGATTTCAGACACCTTATTCAACACAACCAACGTTGTCGGAGATTAATCCTATGCAAACGGAATTCAAAGCCATCTTATTTGACATCGACGGGGTATTGGAATTTCAGGGCCGGGCTTACCCGGGGGCCCCTGAATTGCTGGATTTTTTGCGGTCTAAAGGAATCATCATCAGGATACTGACCAACAGTACGTTGAAAAGCAGAAAGTACTGCACCGCTAAACTGACTCAGCAAGGATTTCACATTCTTGAGGAGGAGGTGATCACAGCTTCCTATGCTACTGCCAAATACCTGAAAAATCTGAACCCCAAATCATGCTGGGTAATGCTGAATGGCAAAGGGATTGAAGAGTTTGAAGGCTTGCACATCGATCCTGACAACCCGGAATACATTGTGGTGGGAGATTATCGCGCAGGATTTAATTTCGAAAATATGAACAAGGCTCTCAAACTGCTGCTGGCGGGATCCAAACTGATTGTCATGATACCGGAAAAGGTCGATCATAGCCTGGGAAAAGTGGAGCTTACCGTCGGCGCCTACGGCAAAATGCTGGAAGACGCCGCCGGGATCGCGGCCACCTGGATTGGGAAGCCCAATAAATACATATTTGAAGTGACGCTGAACACCTTGGCGGTCGACCGTAAAAACGTGTTGATGGTCGGCGACCGGGTGGCAACGGATATTATCGGCGCCAGGGCGGCCGGAATCAAATCGGTTCTGGTCAAAACCGGTGAATTTAAAGAATCCGATTTGGACGGGGATGTCCAGCCGGACTATATCCTTGATTCTGTAGGAGAGATCAAAAGATTGTTTTAACGTGTTGCAGACTGCAACGTCCGTCAGGGACAGATCTGACGGCACCTTGAGGACCAACAAACAAGTTGGTTCACTTCGCTCACAATTGGAATTGTGGAATAGTGCAATGTTGGGTTTAAAGAAATCGAGACTCAAATCACATATTATTCTTTTATTTCAATAAGTTAATTGATTACTTTGTAAGGCAAAAACAGAAAAAATATGACTGGTGGGTATCTTCTAAGAATGTAGATTCAACATTTTTTGTAGAATAGACTTTTTTCCGCTTTTCATACCCAGTCTTCCAACATTCCACTATTCCATTGTTCCATTCAATCCAGTTTAGCCTTGACATAAAGTTGGTTGCGAATCATATTCTTCGATGAAACGGGTAACAGCCGGATACTGATTAAGAAATAATGAATTCAGATATCGTTAACCCGTAAACTAATCAACTAAGTCTACAATTAGGCCATTCACCTTATTTTAAATTGAAACCTCGAATCCAGTTCAGGTAGGGCATGATGGATTTTGTCGAACCGCCCCCCGCTCCCAAGCGGGGTGGCAAGAAACCTAAAGATAAATTGCATAAAGTCCTCATAAAAAAGACGGACAAACGCCAGATTGATATTTGGAAAGCTCAGATTCGGGATGTGGAAGAAATTCTTGAATTGGTGAACGTCTTCGCCAATTCGAATTTAATGCTGCCCAGGGGCCCCCAGTATCTGTACGAAAATATCAGGGATTTTGTTATCGCCAGTGACCGCAACGTTCCGGTCTACAGCCTGACAGAGACCAGAGAAGTCCTGCATCTGATTGTGGCCTGTGGCAGTCTGCATGTCCTTTGGGAAGATATTGCCGAGGTCAGGGCGCTGGCGATTCATCCGGATTATCAGCATCTGGGCCTGGGGAGCAAACTGGTTGAATTCATGAAGCAGGAGGCCCGCCAGCTGGGTATCAAGCGTCTGTTTACCTTCACCTTAACTGAAGATTTTTTCAAAACCTTGGGGTTCAAAAAAATAAAACGAAATAGTCTTCCACCGAAGGTATGGGGCGAATGCAGTCGCTGCCCGAAATATTTCCAATGCGATGAAATCGGAATGGTGCTGGATCTTTAATTTTCCAGGGTATGGCTAATCTTCTTGAGTAATGCTTTTCAGATCTGATTGCGGTGCGGATCCCTTCATAATTTACAATAATATCAACCAACCATGCTCGGTTCATTCGAAGTGGAGTCAGTAAATTTCGGCGGTGGACCATAAGGGCCGGACAGCCTTCTGGTGCATGAGCCCTGACCGCTGGATGGATGAGGAATTTGTGGCTGAAAATTCCTCAGACATTATAACATTTATCGAAAGGAGTTAAGCAAATGGCCAGTTACATTCTCTCGGATCCCAACTTTAGTGACGGCACCCGCCCAGAGGTTATAGAGGCGATTATGGACCCGCTGAGGGGACGCGACGGTGTGAAGCTCATCGGGTATGATCCCGATCCTGACTTCGACCGCCTGCCGGCCGAGGTGATCGGTCGCCCAGCGGCGGTGAAAGAGGCATTGCTCGATGCGGCCGGCAAGGCTTACGAGCTCATTGACATGGAGAAGCAGCACGGTCGCCACCCGCGTATCGGGGCCGTGGACACCATCGAGATCTACCCGGCCAAGGGCATTACCATTGAGGAATGTAAAGAATTCGCCGAGGATCTGGGCCGGGAGCTGCATAAGCGGTACGACGTGCCCATCTACTTCACCGGCAAGAACGCACGGCGCCCGGAGAACGAGGGCCTGACCTTCATCCGCAAGGGCAACTACGAAGGGCTTAAAGAGGCCGTCCTGGTGGATCCGGAGCGGGCTCCCGACATCGGGCCGGCGAAGTTGCATCCGACGGCGGGAGCCACGATCGTCGGCGCCTTGGAGGAACACGACGCGTATTTCAACGTGGTGCTGGACACGACCGATTTATCGATCGCGAAAAAGCTGGCCAGTTATGTGCGCGGCAAACACGGCGGCTTCACCAACATCCAGGGCGTAATCGGTCTACCTCAGACCCATCGTCGGACGGGCAAGGCTTGCGTCGAGGTGTCCTGCGAAATAACCAACCCTCTGAAAACACCGCTTCACCGCGTCTACAATCTGATCAAGGCTGAGGCCGCCCGGTATGGAGTGAATGTCATCGCAGGGCAGATCTGCGGTACCATCGAGGCGGAGGTGCTCGTCCAGACCGCCGAGTGGTACCTGCAACTCGAGGGAATTAACGGACCTTGGGATTACAAGAACCAGATCCTCGAGAATCATCTCCTTGAGCTCGAGTCTTAGCCCGCGACAGTGGCGCGGTGACGCCGAGAGGGCGGCTTAGGCTCTCTCAGAAAATTGACAGGGGTAGTGTTACCGCTGCGCCCTGTAGCCGACAAATCGTCAGAAAACGGACCAAAAAGGCTGTATCCCTTTGATAGGAGCTGGTTGGGAGTTTTTCAACCCTGAACTTTGAACCCTGAACCGTTTAACCTTGATACCGACCCATGCAGACAGATGAAAAACTGAAAAAACGCATCGCATACGAAAAAATGCTTGCCGGTATTTCGGAGCAGGCCGTATCCGTTTTCAATCTGGACGATTTTTTGAGTGCATCGCTCAAAAGCATGGGTAGCATTCTGGACGTCAGCCGTATCTTCATTTTTACCTACCAACCGGTGTCTGAAGCCTTTTCCTGTATATGTGAGTGGGTGGCCGGGGGCATCACCTCCCTCGCGGTATTGGATGAAATGAAGATAACCATCCCCTGGGGAACCAAACACCTCAAAGATGGGAAGATCATTAATTATCAGGACACCCGGGATATACCCGGAGACCATTATCGCGCACGGCTTTTGGCGGCCGATGTCAAGTCGACCTTAAACGTACCCCTGTTCATCAAGGGCGACCTGTTTGGGTTTATGGGATTTGATGAATGTCGCCACCACCGCAAATGGATAGACGAAGACGTTTACATCCTGACCACTGCCGCTCAGATTATTACCCGGGCGATTGAAAACAAGCAGTTTGAAGAGGAGTTGGAGCGCCATCGCAGCCGACTGGAGTCAATTTTCAGCAGCGTACAAGACGCCATCATTACCGTTGATACTGATATGAACGTGATCGAGGCCAACAGGGCTGCGGAAAAAATTTGCGGTTTTCAAATCGTCACCGGTCAGCCTTTTACCGACTGTACCAGTGAGTGTGACCAGTCGTGTCTAGAAATTTTACAGGAAACTCTGAAAACCAGAAAAACCATCCAGGACTGTCAGATCGAATGTCGGCATCATGATCGAAATAAGCTGATCGCCATGGTCAACAGCTCCCCGCTGCTGGACAGCGGGGGAAATTTTATGGGGGCGGTGCTGGTAATCAGGGATATCACGCGGTTGACCCACCTTGAAGAAGAATTAAAAGAGCGTCATCATTTCCAAAAAATTATCGGCAAGAGCGAGAAGATGCAAAAAGTCTACAACCTTCTGCAAATTCTGGCCAACCAGACAACCACCGTTTTAATTACGGGCGACAGCGGAACCGGCAAAGAGATGGCTGCCAGAGCACTCCACTACGGCGGAACCCGGGCGAACGGACCGTTTGTCACCGTCAACTGCTCCGCCCTCGCAGAAAGCCTGCTGGAAAGTGAACTGTTCGGACATGTTAAAGGTGCGTTTACCGGTGCTGAAAGAGATAAAGTCGGCCGCTTTGAAGCGGCGGACGGGGGTACGATTCTGCTCGATGAAATCGGCGATATTTCGCACTTAATCCAGCTTAAGCTGCTGAGGGTTCTTCAGGAAAAAGAATTTGATCGGGTGGGTGAATCGAGACCGAGGAAGGTGGATGTCAGGGTCCTGGCATCCACCAACCGCAATTTGAAGGAAGCCATCCGGACGGGTAAATTTCGTGAGGACCTTTATTACCGCCTCAATGTCATCGAAATTCACATTCCGCCATTGCGCCAAAGGTATGAAGATATTCCCCTGCTGATTAACCATTTTTGTGAAGTTTTTCAAAAAAGTTATGAGAAGAAGATCGGCGGCGTGTCGGATGAAGTTCTGCAGGCCTTTATGAACTATGCCTGGCCAGGCAACATTCGCGAATTGGAACACGCTATCGAGCGAGCCTTTGTATTGTGTCAAGACCAAACCATTCAATTTGAGCATATCCCGGCCGAAATCAAGGATCATACGCATATTACCAAACGAGTTGTCGACAATCGGACCGGTGATGACCCCGAGGCGATTCGGTCTGCCCTGGAAAGGACCGATTGGAATATTTCCAAGGCTGCTCGCCTGCTGGGAATCAGCCGTTGGACGCTGTATCGTCGATTCCAGAAATATAACATCAGCAGACCCATTGGCAGCATGTAGCACCGCACAGTGTTGTTGTGCTACATTAATGTGCTTTGCAACACTTTATTCTGTGTTCTTGTAAGTCTATCCTATTTGCAACTTCAGTTAACCCGTTAAAAACACTTTGAAAATTTTTTTTTAGCTTTCGCGCTGCTTCTGGCATTCTATTTGCTGTTTTGTATCCCCTAAGCAATCGAAGCATAAATTGCAACAGTTGTTAGATCCAGAGCGTTCCCTTCCATCT
>JBAVYC010001480.1:0-3773 GCA_049698595.1 Desulfobacterales bacterium
GCATAAAGTAATTAAGCCGCTAACGCTTGGGATTAACAAGTTACTTCAGTATTCAAAGAACTATCTACAATCATGTACGTGCTTTTTTTCAGGGCGGGTTAATTACAATGATTGAAATTGCACCAAACATCTACTATCTGCCGGGGAAGAACAAGTCGCGCTTTCCGTATTGCGCCTGTCTGTATATCAAAGGCAGGGATAAGCGGGTCCTGATTGATGCCGGCATGGGATCTGAAAATATGGCGCCGGTGAAGAAATTGGGCATTGACTTACTGATCCTTACCCACTGCCATATCGACCATCGCTTGACCCGGACGGAAATTGCGGATGTCCCGGTGTGGTGTCACGAAAAAGAAGAAGTGTTTTTACAGGACAGAGATCACTTTTTCACGGCCATGGGTTTAACAAGAAGCGGTCTGGACTTAAACGGGCTTTTTGACTTTGCTCACGGGATGTTTGGTATTGAAATTGCTCATCGACTAACCGATGGCGATCGCATTGATCTGGGGGGGGTAACTCTGGAAACCATCCATACGCCCGGACACACGCCCGGACACGTTGCGTTTTTTATTCCGGAGCATAATTTACTCTTTTCGGGCGACATCGATTTAACGCCCTTCGGGCCCTTCTATGGGCATGATTTTGCTGATATCGCAGAGTTTCTTTCCTCAATTGAGAAATTGAAGCAGGTAATGGCCAAGCTGGTCATCAGCGGCCATGCCGGCCCGTTTAACGGCAATTTGCCAAAAAGATTCACAGGATATGGAGAGGTCATCCATAGCAGAGATCGCCTGCTGCTGGAAAAGCTACGCCGACCAAAATCCCTTGAAGATTTTAAGGGCCGCAACCTTTTCTATAAAACCTACCCGGACTTTCCGGAATTGATTCGTTGGTTTGAGTTGGTTCATATTGAGAAGCATCTAATGAGATTAAAAACCATGGGAAAAGTCCGACAGGAAGTTGGTAGGTGGTTAAGAGCATAGGGCAAAGGGCATAGTGCCGAGAGCATGGTGCAGAGGGCAGAGCGTGGCATTTCCGCTTTGTGGGAGCGGCTTCGGCTCGGCTGAGTCGTTCGACCCTGAGTCGTTCGAACTTGAGCTCACGACCGAAGGGCTCGCCGCAGGCCAGCCGCAATTAAAATGGAACCTTATCATTTAAAATCGCGGCTGAAAGCCGCTCCCACAAGCCAATAAATTATTTCATGGAAATTCAAATGACCTATGGATTGTCTGTCAAGTTGCTTCGGGGTAACACTGCTTTTGAATAACCGAATAATCAGGAGAAAAAAATGAGCAATGAAACTATCAGCCAGGCGGATGGCGATGTAAAAATCGTCCGCACCACCTCCACTTTTGACTGCGGCGGCAGATGCCCGATTCGCCTGCATGTCAAGAACAACCGCATCCTTCGAATCGAGGGAGATGACGCCGAAGAGCCCGAACAGCTGCGCACCTGCCTGCGATGCCGGGCCTTCCGGCAGTATGTCCACCACCCGCAAAGACTGATGTTCCCGCAAAAACGCATCGGTGAGCGCGGCGAAGGCAAATTCGAAAGAATCTCCTGGGATGAAGCCCTGGACATGCTGGCCGGCGAGTTGACGCGTGTAAAAGAAACCTACGGGAATGAGGGCATCTTCCTGGCCACCGGCGGAGGCTATCTTGCCGGGCTGCACAACGGTGGACTTGCGGCCCAGCGCCTCATGAATCAATTCGGCGGATGCGTTACCCATTACGGCAACATTTCTTCGGAGGGTGCCGTCTGGGCTTCTTTGACACAATACGGATCTGTAATGGTCGGCAACAGTCGTGAAGATTTGCTGAATTCCAAATTGATCATTCTCTGGGGCTGGGATCCGGCGCGCATGATTTCCGGCACCAACACCATGTATCATGTCATTAAAGCCAAAGAAAACGGGGCCCGTATCATTGCCGTGGATCCCAGGTACCATGACACCGCGGCCACTGTGGCCGATGAATGGATTCCTATCCGACCGGGTACGGACACCGCGGTGTTTGTCGCCATGGCCCATGTTATGATCCATGAGAATCTTCATGATCGAGCCTTTCTGGACAAATATACAATCGGGTTCGATAAATTCAAAGAATATGTCCTGGGCCGGGAAGACGGCATCGCAAAAACGCCGGCATGGGCTGCTGAAATCTCCGGGGTCGAGGCCGCCGTCATTGAACGCCTGGCCCGTGAGTACGCCGGCACCAATCCCGCTGCCCTGATGGATTGCCAGGGGCCCGCCCGCAGCGCCATGGGGGAACAGTTCAACCGCTGCGCCGCCACGTTGTGCGCCATGACCGGCAATGTCGGCCGAGCGGGCGGCAGTGCCTGCGGCGGTTTAATGGGCCTCCCGATCGGCCATATGTTTCGCATGTCCGCCATCCCGCCCGGGAAAAATCCGTTTGAACTGGACGGTCCGAATGTTAAAGGAACCCTGGATATCCGGATGCGTGTCATCAAACGCGTTCATATCAACAAAATTTTTGATGCCATTCTTGAAGGCCAACAGGGCGGTTATCCGGCCGATATCAAAATGATGTGGTCGATGTGCAATAATTATCTCAATCAGACCGGCAACAGCAACAAGGCGGCCCGGGCCCTGCAGAAACTCGAATTCTTTTGCGCCCAGGAATTGTTCATGACCGCCCAGGCGCGCTACGCCGATCTTCTGTTGCCGGTCACCACCGCTGCGGAACGAAGCGACCTGACACGTCCATGGCCGTCAGGGCCATACTTCACCTTTATGAACCGTGCCCTCCAACCCCTGGGCGAATGCAAATCCGACCTCGTCATCGTCAGTGAACTGGCGGAACGCCTCGGTATTGAAGGATTCAATCCATATACGGAAGAAGAATGGCTGAAAATGTTTATCGACCACAACCCGGAATACCAGGAACATATCAAAGACTATGATAAATTCCGGGAGGACGGCATCCATCGGGTAAAGCTGGATGAGCCCATCATCGCCTTCAAGGAACACATCGACGACATCGAAAACAACCCCTTCCCGACCCCGTCCGGCAAAATCGAAATATTCTCCCAGCGTGTGGCTGACCTGGCAAAGCCGGATACGCCGCCGATTCCGAAGTACATGCCGACGCCCGAAGACCGCAATGATCCGCTGGTCGAGACTTACCCGCTGCAGCTGATCACGCCCCATCCCAAAAACAGGGTTCATTCGGAACTTTACATGGTGCCCTGGCTGCGGGAAGTCGAGGAGCACCGGGCCTGGATTAATCCAATCGATGCTGATTCGAGGAACATCAAAGACGGCGACGAAATTTATGTATTCAATGACCGCGGCAAGGTTGCCATCAGCGCCTGGGTGACGGAACGGATTATCCCCGGTGTGGTTAGCATATTCGAAGGCGCCTGTACAACCCGGATAAAGACGGTATCGACCGCGGCGCCTGCGCCAACACGCTGACGAAAGATGCTTACTCAGGCGGCGGGGCAGCGGTGATGAATACCAGCCTGGTGGAAATCGAGAAGGTATAAGATATTTATTTTCACCGCAGAGACGCAGAGCACGCAGAGGGAAAGTAATATTCTCAATGGTGTTGAGAGGACGCCAATGAGAAAACCATCGCTGTTTCACAGCATGTTATAAATATGAGAGAATTTTTCGAATTCATTGGAATTTATTGTGCAGTGCAAATAATTTTGTACAATCGCCAACAAATAATAGTGCTCGGAGGGCGTGCTGTATTTTGTTTTCCGCTTTATCAGCGAAAAACAAAATAGTATTAAAAAACTCTGCGTCC
>JBAVYC010001481.1:0-1832 GCA_049698595.1 Desulfobacterales bacterium
GGGTGCGGGCGCAGAACGGTTTGTGGAAGTCTCGGAATATAATTACAAGGCCGCCCGCAGCGCGGTAACTTATCAGGTTGCCAGGCTGGACCAGGTCAATCGCAATCTGCGCAAAACCAAGCTGCTCTCACCCTACGACGGCGCCATCGCTTGGCGGTCCGTGGAGCCGAACGAGGAGGTGCTTGCCGGGCAGAAAATTTTCGAAATAAATGCCACGGGGAAAATGGAGGTTGAGCTGGCCATCCCGGAAAACACCATCGACCTGATACACATCGACGATCCGGCGACGATCACTTTTCCCACGCTGCCGGGCGAGACCTCCCAGGGCCGTATTTCCTACATCGGTTCCGCCGCGGTCAAGGCCAACGCTTTTCCGGTCAAAGTGGAGCTGAATGATCCGAATGAAAAAGTCTTACCCGGCATGACCGCTGAAGCCAATCTTACTGTAAAAGCTGAAAACCAGAAGCCCGGTTTCATCGTTCCGTTCCAGGCACTGCTGCCGGCCCCGGAGGCTGACCAGGGGTTTGCCTTTGTGTATGACCCCCAGACTTCGACGGTCAAAAAAACGGCGGTCCGCTCCCGCGGCTCAGAGGGTAAAGAAATCATCATATATGAGGGCCTGGCCGCCGGGGACATTATTGCCGCGGCCGGCGTGAGTTTTTTAGCCGACGGGATGAAAGTCAAACTGTTGAAGCAATAAAAAAAGGTTCAAAGGTTCAGGGTTCAGAGGTTCAAGGGTTAGGGTTCAGGGTTCACGGGTCAAAGATTAGTGCACAAACCCTGAACGGGGAACGCTGAACTTTTGAACGGCCAAAAAGAAACCGTACGGAGAAAAAATTTTGCGACGTTGGCATAATCCTTATCTCCCCTGACTTTAAAGGAATCAAACATGAAAGGCATCACCGGATTTGCACTGAATAATTCGCGCACCGTCATCATGACCATATTTTTGATCGTTGTCGGCGGAATTTATGCGTTTACGGCCCTTCCGAAACTGGAAGACCCCCTCATTACGATTCGCGAAGCGCTGGTGGTGGCAACATACCCCGGCATGCCGGTGGAGCAGGTCGAACGCCTGATTGCCCGGCCCATCGAAGAAAAAATCCGCAGCATGGGTGAGATAGACAAGATTAAGGATTCCACCTCCAAAGTCGGCCAATACCTGGTCCATGTGACCATCAAAGATGAAGTTCCCTCCGAGAACCTTCCGCAGGTGTGGAAACTGCTGCGCAATCGCATGGATGATGTCAAACCCGATCTGCCGGAAGGCACCATCGGACCGAGGGTCGACGATACCTTCGGCGATACGTCGGTGGCCACCATCGCACTTTGGGCCGATGGATTTTCCATGGCGGAAATGCATGAAACCGCCCGTGCAATCCGAGAGCGCCTCAACATGCTCAAGGGGATCCTGAAGATCGATCTGACCGGTGTGCAGGATGAGCGCATCTATCTCGAGGTGTCCAACGCCAAGATTGCGCAACTGGGAATCGACACCGCGGATATCGGCCAAAGTCTGCGCGATCAAAACATTCTGTTGCCCGGCGGCAGGATAAACCTCAACGATGTGGACGTCATCGTGGAGGTCCAGGGCCGGTTCAAGTCCATCGAGGAGATCGCAGAGGTCCTCATCCCGATTTCCGGTACCCAGGCCACGATTCCGTTGCGTGACATCGCAACCATCCGAAGGGCCTACGAGGAGCCAATCAACAACCCGGCCTACTACAACGGCCATCAGTCCATTGTTTTAAGTGTCTTTATCCTCAGGGGGGTCGATGCGGTTGAGTTCGGTGAGCGCTTGCAGCAAAAAGTCCAGGAAATAGAGAATTCCC
>JBAVYC010001482.1:0-2506 GCA_049698595.1 Desulfobacterales bacterium
TGCTCGAACGCGAGGTTGCGGATTTCATGGGGCGCCACCTTTACAAACCGCTGAAGGAAATCGAGCTCGGCAAACTTCTTCAGCAGTTACTTGAGGTGGCCGGCGATTTCCGACTGCGCATTCCGCCGGATCTTTTTCTGATGATAAAAGCACTGGGTACAGTCGAAGGTGTGGCTCGCATGCTGGATCCGGACTTTGACATGATTGCGCAGGCGACCCCCTTCATTGCCAAAGTCAAACTGGAAAGATACACGCCCGAGCGTATTGCCGAGGATATTTTCGATCTCTCTGCCAGATTGATGCAATTTCTCCGGCAATTTCCCAAAGAGCTGCTCGATATCACCCAGATAATCCGGCAGCAAAAGCTCAGTCTTAGAATCGAGCACCGGGGTCTTGAAACCATGCTGGTCACCCATGATCGGATTTCCAACCGCATTTCTTTTTCCATCCTCATTGCGGCCCTGATTATCGGATCCGCGCTCATAGTGATATCGGAAACCCCGCCCCTTATTTATGGAATTTCCCTTATCGGGATCATTCTCTTTCTTGCCGCTGCCATGATGGGTATCTGGCTGCTGGTGGCGATACTCAAAAAGGGGAAACTATAGTTATGAAGCTACAATTATACAATTCGCTGGATAGAAAAAAATCCGATTTTAACCCTATCCAGCCGGGTAAAGTGGGGCTGTATACTTGCGGACCAACAGTTTACAACTTTGCGCACATCGGTAACCTGCGGACTTATATTTTTGAAGATATTTTAAAGCGGGTGCTGCTGTACAACGATTTTCAGGTAACGCATGTCATGAATATTACCGATGTCGGCCACTTAACCGGCGATCGGGACATGGGTGAAGATAAAATGGAAAAGGGTGCCCTGCGCGAGGGCCGGTCCGCCTGGGAAATCGCGGAATTTTATACCCGCGCGTTTAAAAGCGATATAGAGCGGCTGAATATCATCGCGCCGGATATCTGGGTCAAAGCAACCGATACGATTGACGATCAAATTGCGCTGATCAAAATCCTGGAAGAAAAAGGATATTCCTATCGCACAGGCGATGGAATTTATTTTGATACATCCAAGTTCAAGGATTACACCCGGCTTTCCCACCAGGATATCGAATCCTTGCGGGAAGGTGCGCGAGTGGAAAAAAATCCGGAAAAGCGCAACGCCACCGATTTCGCTTTGTGGAAATTTTCGCCCGCGGGCGTCCGGCGGCAGATGGAATGGGATTCGCCCTGGGGAACCGGTTTTCCGGGATGGCATATTGAATGTTCCGCCATGAGTATGAAGTATCTGGATGGGCTACTCGATATTCATTGCGGCGGAACCGACCACATCGATGTCCACCACACCAATGAAATAGCCCAGTCCGAGGCAGCCACCGGCAAAAAATTTTTTAATTACTGGATGCACGGCGCATTTTTAATTATCGCCGGCGGCAAGAAAATGGCCAAAAGCGAGGATAACTTTCTCACCCTGGAAAATGCCTTTGTGAAAAATGACATCAATCCGTTGGTGTATCGTTTTGCGGCCTTTCAGACGCACTACCGCAAGCCCATGGAATACAGCGAAGAGAGCGTTCAGGCTGCCCGCAACGGTCTACAGCATTTACAGAACCAGGCACGGCGAGTGGTCCAAAACAGCGCCGGACAGCAAGGGACTGTTATAGATGAATATAAAACCAAATTCCTGGCCGCGATAAATGATGATCTAAACATGCCCAGGGCCATGGCCGCGGTCCAGGAAATGCTGAAGAGCAACATCGCCGATACCGATAAACATGCCACGATATTGGATTATGACCGTGTGCTGGGGCTCAGCCTCGATCAGGTGGACAAGCCGGCAGAATTGCCGCAAAAGATCACACTATTGGTTGCGGAACGCCAGGCTGCCCGGGATGCCAAAGATTGGGCCGCCTCCGACCGTCTGCGCGACACGATCCAGGAGCTGGGATATCTGGTACAGGATACCAAGGAAGGGATGCAGGTCATTAAAAAGTGAGGGTCTCGGTAAAAATCCAGCCACTAAGGCACTATGCTTTTTCCGAGAGTGCGCTTGGAAAAAATAGCCCTTCAGGCCAGCGGCGCCGCTTATATTAAAATCCGCCTGGCCGGAACAGTGAACAGATTGAACGTCGAACATCGAACGTCCAACATCGAACGTCGAATATTGATGGCGCTGCGCTTTATCCATTTTGAAACAAACGAACCGCAGAATACTGAACCACAGAATTTTGAAGGATGGTTTCGCTCTCCGAGGCGTAGGCGCTACAACCCCTACGAGCCGGAGGCTTTGCACAGCCTTTTTTTAAATTGACAGAATACATTATTCGATGTTGGACGTTCGATGTTCGATGTTCGCGTTTTTAGTTAACGCCTTATATGAAACTTCATTTCAAAAGTAGGTGCTGGTTCTATTTTGGGCCACGTTAGATTTTGTAGGTTGGGTTGGGACTATTCCAGGTTTTGTTGGGTTTCGTTGCACTCAACCCAACCTACATGT
>JBAVYC010001483.1:0-1840 GCA_049698595.1 Desulfobacterales bacterium
GTATGATAAAGGATATAAGTCGGAGGTCGGAACATAATTTTCACCTATAAGGCAAGTTACCTTCCCCCTTTTTTCGGTTTGCTTTTTATGAGATTTCAAAACATCTTCGCTCAGCAAGGCGGTTTGCAATGCGTTAATATTTATTTTTTCCTGTTAAATGCAGTAGATTATTCGAGCAAGGAACCCTGTGAACAATTCTATAGCAGAGATAATGCCAAATAATGTGCAAGTGTGGTTATTGAAAAAAGAATGGATATAACAACCTAATTTTTAAAACTTATTTTCAGATGACCTCAGACAGTCGCTTCAAAGAATAAACGCCGGCTAATCCCTTGACAGGTTTTGGCTTTTTTTCGTTCGTTGAGCAGAATAGATGCTTAAACCGCTGGTAATTGATAGATACAAACTCCTTTGATCCGATGATGCCCGAATCCGTAGGGTAGCGCGTACGGCACCTGAATCGATCGCTTCGGCTGAGCTCAAACTCCCGCTTGCGCTCCTTTTCAAGAATCCTGTCGCCAATTACCTTGGCCTGCCCTGTGGAATTCACTTGTGACAGCGGAGCGTATTTCTCTGGGGTTTTCCCCTTCTCAGGCTGGCTCACAGCCCCGGCTTCATAAACACATCGGCGATATCTTCTGATGCGCTCTTTTTCGCTTTTGACATTGAATTCCATTAATCCGAAATCAGTCGAAAGAAAGTTATCCCGGTTGCTGGTCTGCAAATGATACCCAAGGGAATTCCAGCGATATTCCTCCGGCCGGTTTACAATGCCGGCGCGCAAGGGATTTAAATCTATATAGGCCAGACAGTTAACCAGGGTCTCTCCTTTATCAACGATGACACTTTTAAACCGATCGCCCCAAAAATAGCCCCGTCGGTGATGTCTTTTGTTGTAATACCAAAGGTCAGTTTTCCCTTGGCCTACTTTGCCGAAGTGGCTACGATGGTTGAAACGGGAGAGGGTCTGTGTGAGGATGAATAAAACGGATTTAAGTCGCTTATATACCTAAAGGAGACCTGGCGCATTACAGCCAAGGCACCTTTTAGTGTGATGACGTGGCCGCTAATTTTGTCTGGCACTCTTGTTCACAAAAATCCATTACCGTAATGACTTGTGAATCATCTCACCTTCAATGCTCTTTGCAAGTAGATATCTTATATAAGCGTTATATGAGATTCCTCTTTTTTTTGCGAGCATCTTAATTTTTTTAAGAGTTAGAGGATCAAATTTTATAGTCACAGGTGTTAATTTTGGCCTTTTGAACGTATCGGCGGCCTCTTTAAGGTCCTCCCAATAATTACTTATTGAATGCTTTTCCCAGAACTTTAGTTCCTCTTCTTCTGTTTTAAAATCAGGTAATTTCATTATTTGTCATTTTCCTCTTTTTTTATAGAGTTTTCTTGTTTTTTCATCCATATCCATTGCCGTGATAACCCTCGCAATTCCTTTACTTCTCAAGCTATATACAATGAATAGATAACGGCCACCAATTGTATAACCAAGCATGTACCGAGCTCCCTTCCTCCCCTTTCTTATCCAAGGTTCATCGTCAAACGCCACATCTTCAACTTCATCTGGCGAGACATTATGCCTGGCAATATGTTCAATATTTCTGTCATTCCATTCAAATTCTCTAATTTCCATGAAACATTTTTACTACAATGGTATTGCTAAAGTCAATACCTTTCATGTAATTTGCGAAAAATTTTACCAAATTAACAAAACCCTTGAAAAAACCCTAGGGTCATTTCGAATATTAAATTTTATTGGGTGACCTTTATCTTTCACCACAGGCGCAATGGACAATGGGTTAGTGCAGAACGTTCATAGGTTTTT
>JBAVYC010001484.1:0-2229 GCA_049698595.1 Desulfobacterales bacterium
GTCAAAGTGGGCGGGGTTTGCCGTGACATTTTAACGGCCAAAACGGTTGGGGTGATTGAGCGCAACGAGGCCACGGGCATCACCAAATATGCCAAACCGGTCGGTGTCATCGGGGCCTTGACGCCGGTCACCAATCCGACCGCTACCTGCGGCAGCAACGGGGTGGGCATTTTAAAAGGCCGCAATGCGGTCATCTTTGCGCCGCATCCCCGTGCTAAAGTGCCGTGCAAGGTCGCTTGCGAATTTATGCGTGATGGCCTGAAAAAAGTGGGGGCTCCGGTTGATCTGGTTCAATACCTCAAAGAGCCCAGTATCGACATGAGCCAGGAACTGATGCGTCAGGTCGATTTGGTTATGGCCACCGGTGGTGCGCCGATGGTCAAAGCCGCATATTCGAGCGGGACACCGGCGTATGGGGTGGGGGCGGGTAATCCGGTCATTATTGTGGCCGAAGACGCCGATCTTGCCGATGCGGCGGAGAAAATAACCATCAGTAAAACCTTTGATAATGCCACATCCTGCAGTTCCGATAATTCCATCGTGATCCATGAGAGTGTGTTCGATCCAATGGTTGACGAGTTTGTCAAACAGGGGGGCTATCTGTGCAGTCAAGAAGAAAAAGAAAAGCTTGAGAAATGGATGTGGACACCGACCCAAAAGACCGGACATCTGGCCTTAAATCTCAAGGTGGTTGCCGTTTCAGCCAAAAAGATCGCCAACGATGCCGGCATTCAAGTACCAGATACGACCCGAATGCTCATGGTCATGGGCGAAAATCCCGGTATGGGACGGTTCAGCGGAGAGAAGATTTCGCCGGTTATGGCTTTGTGGAAGTATAAAGCGTTTGATGAAGCCCTGGAAATGGTGAAAAAAATGCATGCTTACGCAGGTTTGGGGCATTCCTGCGGCCTCTATTCATTTAATCAGGATTATATTCACCAGGCCGCCGCGGAATTAAAAGTCAGCCGGGTTCTGGTTCGTCAGGCCCACGCCCCGTCGGCCGGCGGCAATCTATGGAACGGCATGCCTTCGACGGTATCCCTGGGCTGTGGAACCTGGGGTGGAAACATAACCAATGAGAACCTGCATTGGAAGCATTTTATCAATGTGACCTGGCTTTCGGAGCCCATCGAACCTGCCAAGGTCACCGAAGAGGACCTCTTCGGCGGACTGTGGCAAAAGTATGGGAAGTGAAGGTGTTTCATATTAGTTAACGACACAACCACTTAACTATAATAGCGAGATCTACAAGGAGAAACCCATGATCGACTTAAGAAGTATTCCGTCCGGCAAAGAAGATTTGGATTCTTATGAGGTGGAGCATTATTTTCAATCCTGGTCCTATCAGCCGGCTCAGTCCCCCATGAGGGTGGTTTCAGCCAAAGGCGTGCGATTTACCACCGAGGATGGCAGGGAGCGGCTGGACTTCAGCTCCTGTTTTGTAAACCACAACATCGGCCATCAGGACCCCCGTGTCATCGCTGCCATCACCGAACAGGCCAAAACCCTTTGTGCCTTCGCGCCGAGCATATCCACCAAACCTAGAGCGCTTTTGGCCAAAATGCTGGCGGAGGTGACTCCGGGAGATCTATCGCGTGCCTTTATTTCGACGGGTGGCACCGAAGCCAATGAAGCGGCGGTGAAGATTTGCCATCAGTATACCGGACGTCGCAAGATGTTGACCCGTTACCGGAGCTATCACGGCGGTACGGCGACGTCCATGTCGCTTTCCGCGGGAGATGCCCGGGGCTGGTTTCAGGTTATGGGCGGCACGGAGATGGTCAGCGTTCCCCAGCCGTATTGTTACCGCTGCATGTTCGGGCAAAAGTATCCCGAATGTGATCTGCAGTGCGTCAAGTATATCGATGAGGTGATTGAGCTGGAAGGCGGCAGTGAGAAGGTGGCGGGCATCATTTGCGAACCGGTGACCGGGGCCAACGGCATTATTGTGCCGCCGCCGGAGTATTTTCCGCGGCTCAGAGAGATTTGTGATCGCTGGGACACCCTTTTGATTACCGATGAAGTTATGAGCGGTTTCGGCCGAACGGGTAAATGGTTCGCGGTGGATCACTGGGACGTCGTGCCGGATATTATGACCTTGGCCAAGGGGATATCCGGCGCCTATGTGCCCTTGGGGGCCACGGTGGTGCGCAAGCACATCGGCGATCGCTTTAAGGAGCAGTTTTTCAGCCATGGGGCCACCTACGCCGGACATGCCCTGGCCTGTGC
>JBAVYC010001485.1:0-6212 GCA_049698595.1 Desulfobacterales bacterium
TATTTAAATATATTGGCATTTATTGCTTTGATCTTTCGGCTTGACCTAATATTGAGCTGTTTCGAGTGCGGTCATCCCGCATAGACCGTCACACCGGAAAAATGTAAAGCGTTCCTGTGCACCCCCAAATGTTGCAGCAATAGACCAAAGCAGGGTAAGAATGAAAGAAAAGCGCTGGCAACCGTGGATCTTGCTTTCCCCATCGTTGAGTGCCATCTTCTTCTTCATGGTGGTTCCCATCTGTTTTATCATCGTCTACAGTTTCTGGATTCGGGCTTCCACCGGAGCCGACATTCCGGCCTTCCAGCTGGGCAACTACAAAAAGTTCTTTGAGGACTTCTTTTATTCCGGGATGCTTTTGCGAACCCTTCGTATTTCATTGGAAACCGTTCTGCTTTGTGTCGTGTTCGGATATATTCCGGCCTATTTTTTCTATCAAACCCGGACGAAGTTCAAATTCCTGCTGATGCTGCTGCTCATGCTGCCTTTCTGGATCAGCTATATCATCCGAACTCTGAGCTGGATCAACATCCTGGGCGAGTCCGGCCTGATAAACCACATCCTCATCTTATCAGGGATACTGTCAACCCCTTTGGACATCCTTTACAACGAAACATCGGTCATCCTGGGGTTGGTCCAATATATGCTGCCGTTCATGATCTTGAATATCTACGTCAGCCTGGAAGGCATCGACAAGAGCTTGACCGAAGCCGCCATGAGTCTGGGATGTACCGAATGGCAAGCTTTCAGGGAAGTCATCCTGCCACTGAGCCTGCCCGGGGTGAGCGCCGGTTGTCTGCTGGTCTTCGTGCTATCGGCCGGGACCTACATCACCCCCCTGATCCTGGGTGGTCCGGGCAATGAAATGATTGCCAATCTAATCTACAACCGGGTCATCGGAACCCTGGACTGGCCGTTCGGCTCGGCCATCAGTGTGCTGCTCATCGGCCTGCTGGGAATCATCGTCTTTACCTATAACAAATATCTCGGTATCAACCAGATTTTCAAGAACCTGGGAGGGAGGACGGATTGAGATGAAAATCTCCGGTTGGTCACTGATACGCCTCTTTACCCTCTTTGTCTATATCACCATGTTCGCACCCATCGTGGTGGTCATCATTCTCTCGTTCAACCCTATGGAATTTGTCAGTTTTCCCATGGAGGGATTCAGCTTCCGGTGGTACGTCCGGCTGGCACAGAACCAGTCCATCGTAACGGCCTTTAAGACATCGCTCCTCCTTGGATTTATCACTTCCGTAATCAGTACCGCCATTGCCATACCAGCGGCCATGGCGTTCGTTCGCTACGACTTTCCCGGTAAAAATACCCTTAACACCTTGCTCCTGACCCCGATTATGATTCCGGAAGTCATCCTGGGGGTGGCCCTGCTGCTCTTCCTGCGTTGGCTGCAGCAACCCAAAAGCCTGTTACTGCTGATCGTCGGACATGTCGTTATCACCCTGCCATACATTCTTTTGGTCGTTCAGGCGCGATTGGTGGGGATAAAGAGAGTGTATGAAGAAGCCGCCATGAGCCTGGGGGCCAATGCCCTCCAAACATTTAAAGAAATTACCCTGCCGCTTTTGGCACCGGCCATTATAGCGGGTATGCTTTTTGCCTTTACGATTTCATTCGATGACATTACCGCGACCCTGTTCTGGGCCACGGCCAGGACCAGCACCGTGCCGGTCAAGATACTGGGTATGCTGCGCCACCACATCAGTCCCGAGATAAATGCCCTGGGCACGGTTATGGTCATCCTGACGATCTCGACCCCCCTGCTGGCCGGGTACCTGGCGCGAAGATTTGCCCGGGGCCTGGAATCGTCGAAGCGTTGATGCAACCTGATGCGTGCCGGCAGGATATTTCAGCCCGATGTAATAACTGGAGATAGCCGACTGTTAACCCACACAACAAAGGAGGTTTAAACATGGATGTTGATTTGATTAAACGACTAGAGGAGGCCAAGGATCGTTTCATGAACGGCGATCTGGGCCGGCGTGAATTCCTAAAAATCCTTGGTATGGCCGGGGTTTCGGCCGGCCTGCTAAGCCTGCCGGTTGGACGGCTGGCACCTTCGGCCTGGGCCGCCAAAAAATCGGTTCGGTTTGACGGCTGGGGCGGTGTCACATCAGAAGCCTTTACCAAACATGCATTCATGCCCTTCACCAAGGCCACAGGGGTCGAAGTCATCGAAGGCGAATTTGGCGACGAGGACACCTACCTGACACGGGTCAAGGCATCGTTCCCACCGGGTGGAGAATTCAACCTCTTCCATGCCAGCGGGCTGTTTGATTACAAACGCTATATCGATTTGGATTTCGGGGTGGTGCTCGATGAGAGCAAGATTCCCAACCTCAAAAACGTCATGGACGCAATGATCAAACCCTATCGTGCCCTCAGCAACGGGACCTTGTCGGCCGTACCCTACGATTACGGCCAGACGGCGATCTGCTACAACAGCAAACATATTCCCAAGGAAAAGGCCGAGAGCCTGGGCGTCAAACTGCTGTGGGACAAGAGCCTAAAAGGCAAACTGGCCAGCGCCGGCAGCAACAAGGCCAATATATGGTACGCCGCCCTATATACCGGTCAGCACCCCAACGACATCAAAGACCTGGATGCGGTCTGGAACGCCCTGCGGGAACAGCGCAAGCTGATCAAGAAATACTGGTCCTCGGGAGCGGAACTGATGAGCCTGCTGGGTAACGAAGAGGTCTATGCCACCGTCGCCTGGTCCGGACGAGTGGCGAACCTTCAGAAGCAAGGTCATCCCATTGAACTCATGCTGATTGACAACGGTTACTCCTGGCAGGAGTGCATCTTCGTGATCAAGGGCAGCGACCTGGATGTCGCCCATGAACTGCTCAATTTCATGCTGGAGCCGGAATGCTCGATCGCTGTGGCCGTCGCCCAGAATTATCCCTCCAGCCTTGATCCATCCAAGGTCGAAATGCCCGAAGCGGTCAAAAAAATTCCCACCTTTGACCCCACCGGCACGCTCAAGGGCTTCCTGTGGGCGGATCCACCCTTCTGGAATTCCAACCAGGTTAAGTTTGGTGAAATGTGGGACCGTATCAAGGCCGGCAGTTAATCCACGATTCAAGGTTCGGGTCCGGTTCCGCAACCGCGGGACCGGACGTTAAACTTATGGAATCATAACCAATAAAAAGGCCATTTAAGGGTTGCCAAAAATTCTTGAAAGTTTCGGCCTTGGAGTGATGAAAAAAAAGAAACCAATTCTTTCATCATTACTCCAATACTCCAGTACTCCAATACTCCGAAATTAATTGAAATTGAAAGCCACCATGATGGATTACCTTCTTTTGGGTTATAGATCCGTAAATTTTTAATAGGAATCAATAGGAGACAGCAATATGGGGGCAGATGGCAAGGCGCCGCCGGCGGTTCAACTCAGAGGTGTAACTAAGCACTTTGGCAAGGTGATTGCGGTCCATGAAATCGATCTGGATATCCCGGACGGTTCTTTGACCACCCTCCTGGGCCCATCGGGGTGCGGCAAAACAACGATTCTGAGGATGATCGCCGGATTGGAGAAACCGACCCAGGGTGACATCTTCATCAAGGGCCAGCGGATCAACGATACCCCCATCCACAAGCGCAACCTGGGCATGATTTTTCAGAATTACGCCCTTTTCCCCCATAAAACCATTTTCGACAATGTCGCTTTTGGATTAAAATATCGAAACGTCACCAAAGCCGATATCAAGGCCAAAGTCAAACAGGCATTGGAAACCGTACGCCTGCCGGGGGTGGAAATGCGCATGCCCTCCCAACTGTCCGGGGGGCAGCAGCAGCGTATCGCCCTGGCGCGGGCGATTGTCATCGAACCGGACGTCCTGCTGATGGATGAACCACTGTCGGCCCTGGATGAGAATCTTCGCGAAGAGATGCGCGTCGAGGTCAGCAACCTGCAGGAAATTCTGGGAATCACCAGTATCTTCGTCACCCATGATCAACGCGAAGCGCTGACCATGTCGGACAGCATCGTGATCATGAAAGACGGCCACAAACAGCAAGAGGGACCCCCCGAGGAGGTATACGACACCCCCAGCAGTCATTTTGTGGCCGATTTTATCGGTCACTCCAATTTCTTTAAAGGTCAAATCAAGCAACTCGATGTGGGGCAGGTGGTGGTCGATCTTGATGATGGGTTCGAATTGAAAGTCACACAAACCGGCGATTGGCGCAAAGGCCAACGAGTCGAGGTGGTCACCCGCGCCCAGAAGTGCCATCTGACGCCAAAGGAAAAATCGTTGAGCGAGACCGCCGAAAATCAATTCCAGGGCCGAATCAGGGACCGAAGCTATATGGGCGGCGAGGTGCGCTATTTTGTGGAGTTGGAAACCGGTACCGTCATCCACGTCATCGGCGGTGTCAAGGACATGCGCTTCCGGCGCGCTGATGAGGTGTTGGTTCAAGTGTTCGCCAAAGACTGCCGAATTTTGGAGGTTTAATAGTATGCAAAAGATTTTCTCACGGCTGGGCGACGGATGGGCAATCGAGCTGACAGAGGCCGAACTGATGAACGATATTGTGGCGGGATCGACCAGAGCTGCCGGTGACGCCGGAATAGCACCACTATCCGACGACGAAACAAACCACCTTTTCGACATCTGCAAAAATGTCCAAAAGATAACCGGTGTGGCGCGCGGCTGCGAAGTGATCACCACCTTCGACGGCCCCACCATCGAGATAAGACACGCCGGTATCATTGCCAACCGCCAGCAGGCCCTGCAGATTTTCGAACGCTGCCTGGGGGCCGACACCATCGAATTTTCGCATGTGGACTACAGCTACAAACCTGCAAAAACTATCGTCCACGAAGATCTGCCCCTTTTTGAACAGTCCCAGTTCCTGATGGTAATCCCTCTGTTCTACGGGGCCATGCCCAATCTGGGCCTCTACACCTATCCGGACGGCCCCATGCCCAATCCCGCGGAACTGCTGCCACTGGGAAAAATCAAGGAAGCCTGCGAAGCATACGAAGGGGCTGTCGAACTGGCTGTCAAGGACATGGTTTTTGTGGCTTCCGCCTTTTATGAAGCAGGGGCAGACGGAATCAACTTTGACACGGTGGGCGCTTCCGGGGACCCTGACTTCAAAGCGGCCCTTCTGGCAACCGAAATATTGAAGAAAAAATACCCGGATATCTGTATCGAGATCGGCATGGCCGGTGAATTCGTGCTCGGCACCCACGGAGAACTAAACCACTTCGACCGCAGACTGGCCGGTCTTTTCCCGCACCAGCAGCTCAAAATTGCCGAGAAGGCCGGCGCCACGATCTTCGGCCCGGTTGTTAACACGGTGACGAATAAAACCATCCCCTGGAATCTGTCGCGGGCAATCACCATGACAAAGGCCTGTGTTGAAATGGCAGACATACCGGTGCACGCCAACATGGGGATGGGCGTGGGCGGCCTGCCGCTCTGCGAGACCCTTCCCGTGGACATGGTTTCGGTGGCATCCAAAGCGATGGTGGAAATCACTCGCCTGGACGGGTAGTAGGTGGGTACGGGCGACCCGGCCGGTGTGACGATTCCACACACAGTGACTTCGGGCATGGGCGGTTTGCGGACTGCTGGAGATCTGGTAGCGCGCATGCAGATGACCCGGGGTATGAAAATAGCCGAAGCCAAAAAATACGTGGCGGACAAACTGGGAATTTCAACAACCGAGCTGATCGACGAGGTAGTCATGAGAGAGGTTCGGGAGGATCACAAGATCGGATTCATCACCTCCCGAGGCGGCCATCCCAAAGGCATCGAAGCCAAACACCACATCGCAAGACTGCTCGATATCGACATCAATTCGGTCACCCGATTCAAGCAGCAGTGCTGGTGATAAAATCCATAGAGAACTGGTACGCCCCAATCGGCATGTTGGATCAACCTGCCCCGTAACTTCGACCCGCTAAAATTCCGGACAGCTCAAATTGGGAAAATACATAAGTCTTCATTCTTCACCCTACGTCAAGAATGAAGACCCCCATTATTTTCTCGATTTAGCGGCGCCGCGGTCAGGCCAACAGTGTCGCCGCCTCCCGCATCAATCGTCCGATCGGCAGGTGGCGGGGACAAGACTTTTCGGCCTCACTGAAATCCATCCGAGACAAGAGGGTCCTTGTCCGAGTCGGCAAGGTTTCGAAGGTGGAACGTGCCAGCCCAAAATCCTGGTAGCAATGATGGTAC
>JBAVYC010001486.1:0-8664 GCA_049698595.1 Desulfobacterales bacterium
TGGTTTTGGCGCGAGCGGTGCAGAACCAACAGGGAGTATTGTTGCTAGATGCCGGAACTAAGATTACCAAAAAAAATATCCGCATTTTTAAATCCTGGGGGGTGAATGAATTCTTTGTAAAAGGGGAGTTAAATAGTCTAAAGGCTGGGGGTGAAACGCCAGAGGCAGCGATAAGAGTTGCAGTTGAAATGGAGTTGAAAGCAAAATTTTCCGACGTAATGGATGATCCGGTGATGGTTGAGATTTTCAATGCCGCCAGTAAACAGCTGATGAAAGATTTACCGTAAATCGAGCATGAAAAAGAGAATACCCGACCCTAAAAAAATTATCGATAGAATCGACGACCTGCCGACACTTCCGCGTACCGTCTTAAAGATCACGGAGCTGGTCAACGATCCGAAATCTTCAGCCAAAGATCTGGCCAGGGTAATTACCGATGACCAGATTTTAACGGCCCGACTGCTGAAATTGGTCAATTCATCGTTTTACGGGATACCCCAACGCATATCCACCGTTACCGGCGCTATCGTATTAATCGGTTTTGATGCCATTCGAAATTTGCTTTTAACCACTTCCGTATTCGATTTATTCGCCGACAGGAACAGAAAGAATCAGCAGAAACAGGAAAAATTCTGGGATCATTCGCTGGGTTGTGCTGTGGGGGCAAAAGTCATCGGCAATTATCTGCGCCACGATAGTATCGAGGAATTATTTGTGGCAGGTCTTTTGCACGATATCGGTAAAATTGTCGAGATGATGTTTCAACCCGTAGAATTTTCAAAAATCGTTGCCGCGATCAGCAGGGAGAATATTCTGATGATAACGGCCGAAAACAAAATTATGGGATACAATCATGCTGAAATCGGCAAGTTGCTGGCGGAAAAATGGAATTTGCCGGCAAAGCTGGTGCAGATAATTGCCCACCATCACCAGCCCAAGGATGCCGGCAGTTTTGCCATGGAAGCGGCTATAGTTCATCTGGCGGATATCTTTTGCCGTGCACTGAACATGGGCTTCGGCGGAGATTATAAAATTCCACCATTAGACAGGTTTGCCTGGCAGAGCCTGAAAATTAAAACCAGCGCCATTGAAAGCCTCATGGAAACAATGCAAGACGAATACGGCGACATCAGATCATTCATTTCCTAAGTGGTTGGCAATATCCGGTTACTCGGTGCAGCTCTCCGATAGCCGGAGAATGATTTCTACCCGCTCTCCATTTTAATTCGGTTAACCCTTCCTTATCTAAAATATAGGGGTTTTAAAAATAAAGTCGGTTATTTTGCTTAAAGTAATAGCAAAAAATTGCCGATATGGGAAAACATCTCGGCTACATAGAACCGAAAAGAGGAAATTGATGAAACACAAAGTCTTGTTTGTTGATGACGACATCCACGTGTTGCATGCCTTCAAACGTCAGCTGCGCAAGGAGTTCCGCATCGATACGGCCCAATCTCCTACCGAAGGTCTCAGCTTTGTTGAAAAGAACGGCCCCTATGCCGTTGTGGTGTCCGACCTGCGCATGCCCGGTATGGGCGGCGATCAGTTTCTAACCCGCATTAAAAAAATAGCACCTGATACAGTGCGGATCATGCTGACCGGCCATGCGGACTTAAATGTCGCGATGGGGGCGATTAATGATGGTAATATTTTCAGGCTGCTGACCAAGCCCTGTCCGTCGGATGTCATAGCGGAATCCATCAAAAGCGGGATAGAACAATATCTGGAAAATACCATCAAAGAAAAAGCAGCCGTAAAGACAACCGCGCTCCATCTCCGGAACATTCTCGTGGTGGATGATGATTCGGATATTTGCAATCTCATCAGAAGCGCGCTTGGCCCCTGCCGGGAGTTTAACGTGCTGTCCGCTGGCAACGGTCAGGCCGCTGTTGAGCATTTGAATTCACAAGAGGTATCTTTTGTTATCACTGAATTGAAGCTGCCGGTGATGAACGGTTTGAAGCTCCTGTCCCATTTGCGCAAATATTATCCGGAAATTCCCGCGATCGTGTTGACCGGATACGGGACGGCGGAAATTGAGACTAAAATAAAAAAGCTCGATACAATTTCGTATTTTGAAAAACCGCTGGATGTAGGGATACTGGTAGATATGATATCCAGAGCGCTTCAGGCCAGAGCACCCGGCCAGATTTCGGGCATCAGTTCGGCAGCATTTTTGCAATTGATGTTCGCTGAAGAAAAGACTTGTACGCTCTCGGTTCAATCTGAGGGCCGAACCGGAAAACTGTATCTTAAAAAAGGGGAACTGATTGATGCAGAGACCGGGGACCTGAAAGCACGAAATGCCGCAACGAATATCATTGCGTGGGACAAACCGGTAATTAATATTGAAAGCGGCTGTCGAAAATTCGAAAAGAAGATTCCGCAATCCATGATGTCCATACTTCTGGATAGCGCGCGAATGAAGGACGATATGAGAAACGAAACGATGATGCGAACCTAACAACTTGTTCAGACAGGTTCAAAATCGGAAAAGGCAAGAAAAATGGCTCGAATGATCTGTATAACCAGCGGGAAAGGGGGGGTCGGCAAAACCAATATCAGTGTGAATCTGGCGCTGTTTATTGCACGTCTAGGGTACCGCGCATGCCTGTTTGATGCTGATCTAGGGCTCGCGAACGTTAACATTTTGCTGGGAATATATCCGGAACATACCATTGAGGATGTGATTTCAGGGGAAAAACAGTTTGAGGAAATCTTGGTCCAAAATTGCCAGGGCATCGACATCGTTCCGGGAAGCTCCGGTGTCGAAAAACTGGCGAATGTTCCGAACGAACAGCTTGAAAACCTAATCGACGCTTTTACAACGCTCAATGAATATGATTTTGTTTTCTTTGATACGTCGGCCGGCATATCGAAAAACGTGATATCTTTCTGTATGGCTTCTCCGGAAGTGATGCTGGTGGTGACACCCGAACCGACCTCTCTGACGGATGGCTACGCCCTGTTAAAGATCCTGTCACTCAATGGTTTTAAAGGGTCTGTCAGCGTTATTATAAATCATATCAGCAGTTTGGAAAAATCGCAACTGGTATTCAACAGGTTTAAAGATGCCGTTCAAAAATATCTTCCTATCAAAATTTTACCCGCCGGTACGATTTTAAAAGATCCGCATGTGCGGGATGCAGTCACCAAACAGAAACCGTTCATATCTGCCTGGCCTGACGCCAAAGCGTCAAAGTGTATAAAGAACATCGCACGCTACCTGACTCAGCAGCAACTGTGGGACCGGATAATTGAACCGGCCGATACCTTTTGGGCAAGATGGCTGGAACTGATGAACGGTCCTTTGATTTTAGACGGGGTAAAACCAAAAGAAGTACAAACAGAACCGCTTAAAAAAAAATCGGTAACCCGGCCAGCCGACGAAGCAATGGTTGCGCCTCTATCCCGGGTGAACGGCCGGACCCATCACCAGGATCCCGCCGCCCTTGATCTTCACCGGCTGCTGGGCAATCTGGACAAACACCTGTCCTCAATATCGAATGATATGAGCGCCATTCGCAAGCACATCGAGTTTAAGCAGGCCGATCTATGACAAGCGACTATTTTTTTTGGCAGGACCGAACTCCATTCATAAGCCCCCGGCTTACCGGTGAGAATTTAAAAGGTTCTGCCCTTACCGCGAGAACATGCTTGATGGATGCAAACTCGATCGATGCCGGCGGCTCATGGATTGAGATAAAATAGAATTTTCGAAACATCGCGGTATTCACTGTGGATCACAGGCGGCAATTTAAATTGGCTTTTTTTGCAAAATTAATTCCACGAATTTGCAAATTGCATAAAATTCTAAATAAATTTATATGGCCCTCTTTATGGATATTTGAATTATTGGATGATATAATCAGTTAGAATTAGTTAATTGGCTAACTATTTAATTTAAATTATAAATTTTGTGTATTATGCCAATCCTGAAGCGTCAACTGATCCTCCGCTCGATCAATAGCGGCGGCAGGAATTTGCTGATAGATTTCAACTTGCTGCCGATTCTTCCGGCAATGGCAACGGTATTTTATGCAATTTGCAAAAAGTCAAGTGGTCATTAGCGGTACACATGCGGCCTTATTTCTCAATTTTTGCCGATCACAATTTTTTATGATTTTATTCTTTTGAGCATAAAAAAACATCTCCACAAAATATTGTATCGACTCACACCTCCAATATACCTCATATGGTAATTTTTTTATAGCTCCTCAAAATGACCTGTCATATTCAATTTTCCGATCGTCTGTTCGATTTTAATACGGCATGGATATTGCTCTATCGATTTACTGCTCGATTAGTGCCATCGAAAATCTGATTGGATCCCAATTAAAAAAATAAATATTATAGGCTGAAAAGAATCGCACTTTATGATGACAAACTAATACAAATATAGTTATTTGAGGAGGCAGGAGTGCAGAACGCAGCGCCACACAACCCAATACAGGACACATCGCCCTCCAGCGATGTGTGCAATATTCAAGCACCCCAACTGAATCAGGATTACGGATTTAAGAATATTATTGGTCAAAGCAATAAAATGATGGAGATGTTTGCTCTCGTAGACAAGGTGGCGGACTGTGACAGCACCATTCTCCTCAATGGTGAAACCGGTACCGGCAAGGGGCTGGTGGCCAAAGCTATCCACCGGAAATCAAAACGAGCAAAGAATTCTTTCATTTCAATCAATTGTGGAGCTATACCTGAAAATTTGCTGGAAAGTGAATTATTCGGACACGTTCGGGGCGCCTTTACCGGGGCAACTTCCTCAAAACTAGGCAAGTTCGAACTGGCCGACGGTGGTACTATCTTGCTAGATGAAATCGGTGACATGAGTTCAGACCTTCAGGTTAAAGTATTGAAGGTCCTTGAAGAAGGTGAGTTTGAGCAGGTGGGGGGAGCTAAAACGATTAAGGTCGATGTCAGAATCATTGCAGCAACCCATCGTGATTTGTCCGAAGAGGTTCAAAAAGGAAACTTTCGAGAAGACCTGTATTATCGACTTTATGTTATACCAATGATGCTCCCTTCGTTACGAGAACGGAGATCCGATATACCTCACCTGACTGCCTATTTTATGGAACAGTCCAATCGCAAAAATAACCGCGAGGTGATAGAAGTCACTAAAGAGGCCATGGCTATGATGATGAGTTACTCCTGGCCTGGAAATGTCCGGGAACTGAAAAACATGGTCGAACGACTGGTTGTATTAAAAGGTAGCGGGAAAATTACGGATAGGGATTTACCGCTTGAGCTGAGAAACACCCAAATATACGAACCTTCGGCAGCCCTTGAAATGTCGGACGATGGTATCTGTCTGAACAGCGCCGTAACCGAATTTGAAAAATCATTGATTTTACAATCTCTCGAGAAAACCAAATGGGTCAAAAACAAGGCTGCTAAACTCCTCCATCTTAATCGAACGACGCTGGTGGAGAAAATCAAAAGACATCAGCTGCAACCCTGCAATATTTAAGGGGGGCTTTCCGGATTTTCGCACTGCTTGCTCTACCGGAGGCTATTAAGAATTCTCAAGCCCACCTATATCCGCCTTAGAGATGCAAGCACCGGACACCAGTTGCCGACACCAGACAAACAAAAACTGCAAGCGTTCACAGGTCGCCGGTTTCACCGTTTAGTGTTGATTTAATCAACGAGTCAGAGGTGACGTCAACTCTGAACCCCTGAACGATTGCAGCGACACTGATTCGGCATTTCCCTCCCCGCTTCCCAAATGCACTCGTGTGACACACCTTTTCATGGACTTCCGGCTTATTGTGTACGGTATTCTCCAAGCGTCAACACAGTGACTCTCTTTATCTAATATTTGACAAATTTTGTGATGTGCTACTACAGCGCTAACGTCAGTATTAATGTTTTATATGTTTGATTTTAAATGCGATTTAAATGTTAGCAAACTGATCTGGCGTTATATTTCGGTGGCATGATACTTGCTGATATCAAGACGGTTTATGCTAATTCAGAAGAATTGAAAAGCGGAGTTAAATTTGACGGACCTGTCACCCATTTTAATTGTTGATGATCAATCGGATAACCGCAAAGAACTCACTCAGAGTTTAAACCGTATCGGCTTTGCGGTTGAAAGTGCCTGCGACGGTTTGCAAGCACTCGACAAGTTCAGATCGACCCAATACAGCTTGGTGATTACCAATGCGCAGACATCGGAAAATGTGGGCGGGGATGTTTTAGACTCGGTTAAAAAAATATCCTCACAGATACCGGTGATAGTCATCGCTGCCAATGGAACCGTAAACGATGCCGTTGCGGCCATGCGTGCCGGCGCCAGCGATTATCTCCTGAAACCGTTTTCGGTTGAGACCCTGGAAAAAACAGTTACAAAGGCCCTCCGCCTTTCAAATCAGAATGAGCAGCCCGGATATCGTCGAAAATCATCGGGTAGTCAACCGACCGGCAGGGAAATCATTACCCGGAACCAAAAGATTGAGGACCTGCTGAGCCGAGCAAGGTCAATTGCCCCCAGTACCGCCACGGTGCTCATTCAAGGCGAAAGTGGCACCGGCAAAGAGTTATTGGCTGCTTATGTTCATCAGCACAGCCGAAATCCCCGGGCGCCCTATGTTGCTGTAAACTGCGCGGCATTGCCGGACACACTGGCGGAAAGCGAACTGTTCGGGCATGAAAAAGGCTCTTTTACCGGAGCAACCGGCCGTAAGATCGGTAAATTTGAGTTGGCCAAACAGGGGACCGTAGTTCTAGATGAGATCAGTGAAATGCCATTGCCACTGCAGGCGAAGCTGCTGCGTGTTTTACAGGAAAAGGAAATTGACCGCATCGGTGGTACCCATCCAGTCCCCATTGACGCCCGGGTGATTGCCATCAGTAATGTGGTTCTAAGAACTGCTGTAACCGAGGGTAGATTTAGAGAGGATTTATACTATCGAATCAATGTGATTCCCTTAACCCTTCCGGCTCTGCGGGAGAGAAAAGAGGATATTGAGCTGTTGGCCGGGCACTTTCTGAAAAAACATTGCCAAGCCAATCGAAAAACCATCACCGGGTTTGATGATATTGCCATGAAAATGCTGATAAATTACGGTTGGAAGGGCAATATTCGCGAGTTGGAAAATACCATCGAGCGTGCCGTCCTGATAAGCGTAGGCAAAATTATTTTGCCCGAGCACCTGCTGCTGGAATTCTCGGAATACGAACTCGAGCCCGCCGCTAACTTTTCCGTCAATACCGGCTATACTGTCCGGGAGATGGAAAAAAAGCTTATTTTTCAAACCTTAAAAGAGGTCAATGACAATCGCACCAATGCGGCTGAGCTTTTGGGTATCAGTATTCGGACCCTGCGAAACAAATTGCGGGAATATAAAGAGGAAGGCAGTGCGACGAGTGCAATCAGTGCTGAGAAAAGAGTTGGTACGGATATTGCTGTTAACAGTGTTTGAAACTATTCTAAATTAAAAGGAGGGATATAACAGTGCCGACCAACGGACTTTTTCGAGACACGATTTCTTTACTGGAAAGATCGCTGAATTTGAGATCATTGCAGCACCGAGTGCTGGCGTCTAACATTGCCAACATGGACACGCCGAACTATAAAGCCGTGGAACTTGCGGTTGCGGAAGAAATGTCAGGAAAACAGGGTTCTGCTTCCGGAATTCAACTTGTCCAGACCCAGCACGGTCATCTTCCGCTTAAACATAATCCGTCGGATCGTGTAAAACTTAAGACTGCCCGGCCGCCGGAATTCAGCCTGAGGGGTGACGGCAATACCGTTGATCTTGATCGAACAATGGGCAGGCTGGCTGAAAACACCTTGTTATATAAAACCGCTGCCCAAATTATATCTCAGAAATTTAGCGGATTAAAAAATGCAATCAAGGGAGGTAGCAATTAATGGACTTTTTTGATGCCATTCATGCCAGTTCGTCGGGACTGAGTGCTCAGCGGCTTCGCATGAATTTGATTTCGGGCAATCTTGCCAATGTCAACACAACCCGCACCAGAGAGGGTGGGCCTTACCGAAGGAAAGAGGCAATTTTTGCAGCCCGGCCGCTGGAAGAATCCTTTAGAAAAATATTGGCGGACCGGCAAAGGCAACAATTGTCGATCGTAGAAGTCGACCGGGTCATCGAAGATTCGAATCTGCCGGTGATGAAATATGATCCTCAACATCCGGATGCCGATGAAAAAGGATACGTTGCCATGCCGAACATTAATGTAATGGAGGAAATGGTGAACATGATCTCGGCCACCCGGGGTTATGAGGCCAATGTAACCGCCCTTAAAGCGGCCAAGGACATGGCATCAACTGCACTGGGAATAGGTAAATAACGATGAACGATATCACGATACATAATCCTGTAAAACCCCCGGTCGGGAATCCCATCAGCAGGAAGCCGGAACTGACCCCAAATCAGAGTCCCTTCGGGAAAATGCTGACGGATTCCCTTAAACAAGTCAATCGACTCCAGGTGGAAGCAGATTCAAGTATCAACGACTTGGCCACCGGAAAGCAACCCGATATCCACCGCACCATGATTGCCATGGAAAAAGCGAGTATCTCTTTTGAGATGCTGATGCAGATCCGTAACAAAGTCATTTCTGCGTATGATAAAATTATGCGTATGCCAATGTAACCAGGTATCGGACATCACTGAATCAGGAGCT
>JBAVYC010001487.1:0-2945 GCA_049698595.1 Desulfobacterales bacterium
GCTGGAAGCCGCTCCCGCGAGAAATTGATGTAAATTTGCTGACATTGCCCAATAATACAGGTATACGTTCAATTGGCTCCGGTTCACCCGGATGAGATAGGAGAGCTATTAAAATGGAATCCAAAACCAACACCTCGACAGTTTCACGATCATACCGGCCTAGCGGTTTTCAAAACCTGAATCAGGACCAGATCGAGGTTCTCCACAATGCCAGTCTGGAAATTATGGAACGTACCGGCATGCGTTTTTTCGACCGGGAAGCCTTGGATCTGTTCAAAAAAGCCGGGGCCGACATTTCTGATGAAAACCTGGTTCGAATTCCCTCTCATCTGGTGGAATGGGCGCGGCGCAGCGTCCCTGAAAATGTGAAAATTTTCGACAGAAACCGGCAATTGTTCATGATGCTGGGTGGTGACCGAACCTATTACGGCGTCGGCTCCGACTGCATGTCCACCTATGACCTTGAAACCGGTGAACACCGCAAGGCGGTGCTCAGTGATGTGGTCAATGGCGTGCGCCTGGTGGACGCGTTGCCGAACATGGACTTTGTCATGTCCATGTTCCTGCCTTCAGATGTTCCCCAGGCAGACTACGAACGGCATCAAATGTCGATTATGCTCCAGGAGAGCACCAAACCAATTATTTTTGTGGGGGTTGAGGCCAACAGTACGGTAACGGCCCTTGATATGGCGGCTGCTGTGGCCGGCAGCCTGAGGGCCCTTCAGCAGTACCCCTCTATCATCAATTACGTCAATACGGTTTCGGCCTTTCATCACAATGGTGAGAGCCTGCAACGGCTGCTTTATGCTGCCGAACGCAATATTCCCAGCATTTACGCCCCGGGCTGCACCCGCGGTACCCTTGCGCCCATAACTTCGGCCGGTGCCATGGCGCTTCATAATGCCGCCCAGCTGGCCGGGCTGGTATTGTCGCAGCTGAAACGCGAAGGTTCGCCGCTGATTCTCTGCGGCCGCAACGGCGGGTTCTTGGATATGCGCACCATGGTATCCCTTTACACGGCACCGGATGCCGGACCCTATGGCTGGGATCTGGCCCGCCACTATCGGATTCCAACCTTCACCGTAGCCTGCACGGATGCCAAGATATTTGACGCCCAGGCCGCTGGTGAGACGGCATTGACTTTGTTTGAAAAAACCCTTAACGGCGCCAATATCATCCACGACCTGGGTTATCTGGACAGCGCCATGACCGGTTCTCTGGAACTGGTTGTTTACTGTGATGAAGTGATCGAGTGGATCAAGCGATATTGGCAGCCTTTTGAACTTACGGAAGAATCGCTGGCCCTCGACCTGATCCACGCAACTGGTCCCGACCACCATTTTCTGGAAACCGAACATACCCTGCGACATTTCCGGGAGTTTTGGGCGCCGTCGTTGTTTGACCGCATGGATTTCGAAACCTGGTCTTCGAAGGGAAGCCTCACACTTCAGCAAAAGGCCAATCAGAGGGTCCTGGAGATCATCGGTTCGCATCGTGCCGAACCCTTATCTCCGCAAGTGAAGGCCAAACTGGCTGACATGGTTGCCCGAAAATAGATTCAAAGTACGAACTAAAGAACTATGTTAAGCGGTTCAACGTTCAAGGTTTCCGGTTAAAGGGCCCCAAAAAATGCATCCTAAGACAATTTCGCATCCATAGGGGCTGCTAAGCAGTCACACCCAATGGGTGAAAGCGGCCAATCCGGACACGTGTTGAAACATAACCAATGTCGGGATATGACAACCTCTGAACCCGGAACTCTGAACCTGGAACCAGTCAGTTCAGGTAAGATATCGTCAGCCAAGGAGAAGAGCGTATGGATGCCAACCAACTGACCGCCCGATTCATTGCTGAAACCCGCTGGGAAAAGCTGCCGGCGGCAGTTCAGGAAAAGGCACGCATGTGCCTGATTGACAATTTGGGCGCTACCCTGGCCGGAACACAGACTCGCTACAGCCGGATTTGTGCCGAATACGCCCAGGTGACCTGGCCTTCGGAAAAATCAACGATTCTGTTACACCATAAGAGCGCCTCTGCAGTGGGAGCGGCATTTGCCAACGCCGCCGCTGCCAACGGCATCGATACGGACGATGGGCTGATATATGCTTACGGCCATGGGGGGGCCCAGATATTTCCGGCGGCCTTGGCAGTCGCCGAGGCCCTCGATCTGAGCGGTGAACGTTTTCTGGCCGCCATGGTGGTGGGCTACGAAGTGGCCCATCGGATGGGACGATGCTGGCACGACGATCATGAGGTCTATCAGGCGTGCGGGTCCTGGGGTTCCGTGGCCAGTGCAGCTGCTGCAGCAAATTTGATGGAGCTGACGAAGGATCAGGCCTGGCATGCTTTGGGCATTTCCGATTACCAGGCCCCGAATCTTCCCATGATGCGGGACATCGATCATCCTGCCATGGTCAAACACGGCATTCACTGGGGCAGCATGACCGGCGTCGTTTCTGCTGAAATGGCCGCCCGGGGATTTACCGGGATCCCCTCGCTTCTGGGTAAGGAAAAATATCGGGATTGGACCATGGATATCGGCGAGCACTATATTATGGTGGATGGTGTTACCTGGAAGATGAAACACTATGCCTGCTGCGGATGGGCCCATGCCGGTGTCGAAGGCGCCGGCGAATTGGTTCGAAAACATCAGATCGAACTGGATGATATCGATCGGATCGTCGTCGAGGCCTTTCATGAAACCGTCCGGCTGGGAACCAAGCTGCCCGCCACCACGGAAGAAGCCCAGTTCAACCTGGCCTGGCCGGTGGCGGCCATGCTGGTGGATGGTGAGATCGGTCCCAACCAGACATTGGATCACCGTCTCAAAGACCCTAAAATCCAGGACCTTGCCCGCAGGGTCGAGGTCGTCGAGTCCGATGAGCTCAACGAACTGTGCCGGTTGTACGAAAAGGGCGATCCACGCGGTCGTTTTGCCAGCATCG
>JBAVYC010001488.1:0-4092 GCA_049698595.1 Desulfobacterales bacterium
CGCAGGGTTTCAATTTTAATCGGTAAACCCGGCCACAGCAAATCAAATCCGACATACCAATCCAGTTCGGTCAATCGGCAGGTAAGCTCCTCGATGCCAATCAAGGTTTTTAATTTTTCGATCAAAAAAAGCAGCACCAGCATGAAGGAATAGCTGTCAATTTTTACCCACAGGGGCTCACCGATATCTTCCAGCCGAATCTGTACTTGAAGCTTTTCGAGTGATCCGATCTTGAGCAGTTCCGTCAGATTTTCGGCGGATACGGTGGTCAGCGGCCACTGATTGAGTCCTATTTTGGCATCAAAGCTCAAATTGCTCTCCAAAAGCTCACCCATGCTGATTGATTCTCTGTGGATGATTTCTCTGAGTCTTTGGAGCTGGTCGATATCCATTTGTGGATACTCGATGATCGTTTCAATCGCAGAGCGAATACCGGCCAGCGATGCCCGGAATCCTCTGGCAACCGCCTGCAGGGCCAGATTCAAGTCACTATCCGTCGCCAGCTGGCGGGTGATATCATAAAATATCAGCACCAAGCCTGAAAGTTCCCTTTCCGGGTTTAAAACAGGGACCGCTTCCACGCGCAGCAATCGATGGTCAGCGCCCGGCACCACGAAATAGGAGCTTGCCTGGGGATCGTTTTGTTGCAGTTTCGCGGTGATTTGATCAATAACATGTGCGAGGAGGTTTTTGTCGATTATGCCGAAGATGGAACGACCCAGGCCGATATAGCGCTCGGATTCAGGAGAACCGGACGTCGCGCGATCCCTGTTAGGCCCACCGGCCAGTAGTTGTTTGGCGCGGTTGTTATACAGCAAAATGCGGCCGTCGGCGTTGCAGATCAGCACACCTTCAGGCAATTCGGCCACGATGGCCGCCAGCGTATTTTTTTCCTGTTCAAATTCTGATTTGGCCAGCTGGACTTTGGCATCGACATGCTTTGCGAGGGTTTCGTGCCGTTGGGCGGCTTCGTTGATGCGATCGCTCAGCCGGCGGATCTCGCCGGCGCCTTCGCCCGGAATGCGGTAGGACGGATTTGTGGTGTTGATCAATGAAACTTTTTCCGCCATTTTGCGGATGGGCCGGATATAATTACGGAATATAGCTTCCACCGCCCAGCTGCAGACCGCCAGTAGAAGCAAGGTAACGATGACGATGGGGCCGATAAACTGTCGCAAGAGATGGGCAACAAAGGTCAGTTCAGCGGGTGTCAGTTGACGCTTAAACCAGACTGCGGAAATGGTGAGGATGATGATCAGAAACGTTAAGGAAAGGCCGACAGCTCCCCAGAATTTACTCCTCGGCAGTTTCATGGGTATTGGCTAAAAGTTCTTTGACTTTGGAGACCAGCTCGATGTTCGAGAAGGGTTTGGTAATATAGGCGTCGGCGCCCAGTGCCAGGCCTTTGGCGATTTCCACTTCACGTCCTTTGGCGGTTAAAAATATGATTTTGATGTCCCTGTACCTGGGATCTAGACGGACGATTTCACAAACCTCATACCCGTCGATTCTGGGAAGCATGATGTCAAGCAATATCAGGTCCGGCTTATATTTATAAATTATATCTAGAGCACCTTCGCCATTTTCGGCCACCATGACAGTGTAGCCCTGCTGTTCCATCAGAAACTGGATGGGTACCACGATGCTCGGTTCATCATCCACTATGAGGATTTCTTTGGGCATAAAAGTTATACTCGCCTTATTTGCTTGTACGCCGGAGGAAATTTTACAAAGTCTAGCTTCCCTAAACTATGCGATTCAGGTTCAAAGTTCAGGGTTCAAAGGTTACGGCCGATGATTGTTGCTTACATTTTTTGCCCAATTGAGTTAAAAGCCTACAAAATGAAAACAGGATCTTTTCGGTACGAGCTGTGTTTGGGTTTTTTCAACCCTGAACATTGAACCCTGAACCTCTCAACCTAGGTTTTCGCCTTTGCATACCCGATACCGCTCAACGCCTCGGCCATTTCGTCCAGGATGACGGGATCATCTATGGTGGCCGGGGCTTTATATGGTTTATTGTCGGCAATTTTCTGGATCGTACCCCGCAGAATCTTGCCGGAACGGGTTTTCGGCAGACGCTTGACCACCGTTGCGGTTTTAAAGGAGGCTACCGGACCGATACGATCTCTGACCATCTGGACCGTTTCTCCGATGATTTCCTCCGGGCTGCGGGTGACCCCCGCATTCAAGACCAGAAAGCCGATGGGCACCTGGCCTTTGAGTTTGTCATCAACTCCCAACACCGCACATTCGGCCACATCCGGATGATCGGCCAGCACTTCTTCCATGGCTCCGGTGGAAAGGCGGTGTCCGGCGACGTTGATAATATCATCGGTGCGGCTCATGACGAAAACATAGCCGTCTTCATCGATGAAACCAGCGTCAGCGGTTTTATAATAACCGGGAAACTCTTCCAGATATGCCTTGATATACCCGTCATCGTTATTCCACAGGGTCGGCAGGGTACCCGGAGGAAGGGGTAGTTTAACCACCAGGGCACCGATATCCCCGGCTTTGATAGGATTGCAATTTGGATCGACCACCTGAAGGTTCCATCCCGGTGCCGGTTTGGTGGGTGAGCCCTCTTTAATCGGGTAATGATGCAGGCCGAGGCAATTGCCGGCAATGGCCCAGCCGGTTTCGGTCTGCCACCAGTGGTCGATTACGGGAATCCCCAGGCTGTTTTCGGCCCATTTCAGGGTGTCCGGGTCCAGTCTCTCGCCGGCCAGAAAGAGTGCTTTAAAATTCGACAGATCGTAATTCTTCATCAGTTCGGCCCGGGGGTCTTCCCGTTTGATGGCCCGGAAAGCCGTCGGAGCGGTAAACATCACCTTGACTTTGTGCTCCGATATGACCCGCCAAAAGACGCCGGCATCCGGCGTGCCAACCGGTTTGCCTTCAAATACGATGGTCGTACAGCCCTTTAACAGCGGACCGTAGACGATGTACGAATGGCCCACCACCCAACCAACATCGGATGCCGCCCAATAGACATCGCCGGCTTCAATGTTGTAGATTGCGCCCATGGTCCATTTCAAGGCCACCAGGTGCCCGCCGTTATCCCGCACAACCCCTTTGGGGATTCCGGTGGTGCCCGAGGTGTACAAAATGTAAAGGGGATCGGTGGCTGCTACCGGCACGCAGTCATGGGGTTGCGCATCCTGCACGACATCATCCCAGTCGAAATCACGGCCATCGATCATGGCGGCGGCTTCCATCGGCCGCTGCTTGATGATGCAGGCCTTCGGTTTGAATTGCGCCATATCAATAGCTTTATCCAGCAAGGGTTTATAGGCAATCACCCGCGCCACCTCAATGCCGCAGGAGGCGGAGACAATCACTTTGGGTTTGGCATCGTCGATCCGCACGGCCAGTTCTTTGGCCGCAAACCCGCCGAAAACAACGGAATGAACCGCCCCCAGCCGGGCACAGGCCAGCATGGCGACCAGGGCCTCGGCTATCATGGGCATGTAAATCAATACCCGGTCTCCTTTGGTGACTCCCTGGGCAGCCAGCGCCCCGGCAAACCGGGCGACCTCATCCCGCAGCTGGTTATAGGTGATTTTTTTAATGGTCTGGGTGACCGGACTATCATAGATAATCGCATTCTGGTCACCACGGCCGTTTTCGATGTGAAGGTCCACTGCATTGTAACAGGTGTTGACCTGGCCGCCGCTGAACCAGCGATAAAAGGGTTTATTGGTATCATCGAGTACCCGGTCCCATTTTTTATACCAGTGACAATCCTCCGCGGCTTTGGCCCAGAACGTATTGGGGTCTTCAATGGACTGTTGGTAGGCTATTTCATAAGGATTGGTCATGTCTATCCTCCTTTTGTCCGACGAATAGGTGAGATGTTGATACGGTTGAAAATTATATAACTAAGATCCTGGATAGGATCGAATATGCTGTTTTATTTGGTTTCAGAGTTCGGAGTATCAACCGAGATAGAAAAAATTGCGCAACCCTAATTATTATTGATAGTATTCCTTAATTCGACATTTGACATTCTTTATTCGTCATTCTTATCGTTAGCCGCTTTGCTCTTTCACCTGTTGCTTTAAATATTGCAGGTGCCTGCGGATACCT
>JBAVYC010001489.1:0-5747 GCA_049698595.1 Desulfobacterales bacterium
TGAAGCAGTCTACGCAAGATGTAGGTGAACATAAAAGAAAGTGCCTATAACAGAAAATGATTTAATATTTTAGATTGCATATTGAATATTTGTGGAATGCTATCGATTTAAAAAAGACAGAATTCCTTTGATATGAGAATTCAGGGGGGTTTTCAACCCGGAACGTTGAACCCTGAACCGCTCAACCTAGTATTATTTTGATATCTCCTTATAGACCACCCAGCGGTCCGGACGCGGATTGAATTTAATTCCTTTTCCCTTCTGGGTCGCATAAAGATCCTCCTGGTAGTGTAACGGAATCCAGACAATCTTATCCACCATGGCCATCTTGTTGAGCTGCTGCAGCACCTTTCCGCGCTCATGGGGATCCAGGATATCAGCGGTGGACTCCAACAGCTTGTCAATTTCGGGATCGCTGTAAGCGGCCCCGTTCCAGCCACCATGTCCGGATGCTTTGTCCCGGGTATGGGCAAGCTTGAAATAGGTACGGCCCATGTCGAAGGTGCCGTCGAACCAGCCGACCAGATAAAAATCGAGTTTGCCCTCCGTTACCTCGGGAAAGAAGATCGATTTGGGTTTGACATCCAGATTGACTTTGATTCCTATCTTAGCCAGGTATTTCGCCACCGCTTCTGCAATTTTGGCATCCTGGACATAGCGATCATTGGGACCCGTCAGGGTAATCTCGAATCCATCGCCATATCCGGCTTCCTTTAACAGCGCTTTGGCCTTTTGCGGGTCATACGGCAGCCTTTTGATATCAGGATTATAGCCGATGGTGGGGGGATCCGGGATCTGGGCCGCGGGTGCGGCATGTCCCCGCATGATTTTTTGGATGATTTCATCCTCGTTGATGGCCATGTAAATGGCCTTGCGCACCCGGATATCCGCCGTGGGCGAACCCGGTTTATTCCCCATTGCCAGAAAAATCGACCGCCGGGCCGCACGGCTGACGACTTCCAGCTTGGGGTTGTCGAGAATTTTATCATACAGTTCGACGGGAACACCGGAGACAATATCGACCTGCCCGGATACCAGGGCCGCAAACCGGGTGGACGCTTCAGAAATCGGCCGGATCTCGACATTCTTAATCGGTGCCGCCCCTTCCCAGTAATCGGCGAACGCTTCCGCGCGCACATAAGAACCCTTGACCCATTCCACCATTTTATAGGCGCCGGTACCGATGGGTTTAACCATAACCTCTCCCGGGTCCCTGGCCTCGGTGGATTCCTTGTCCATCATAAATACCTGGTGCATGTTATTGGCAAACCAGGGATTGGGTGTCTTGGTTTTAATCACCACGGTATAATCATCGAGGATATCAATGGAATCAATGGCTTTGCCGGTGTTGATAAACTCGGAAACATCCGGATTGCCAAGGCGTTCGAAAGAAAATTTCACATCGGCGGCGTTAAAGGGATTGCCGTTATGAAATTTCACTCCCTGGCGCAAATAAAACTTCCAGGTAAGCATGTCCAAACGCTCGTACCGCAGCGCCAGAGCCGGGGCCAGGGTGCCGTCAGGCCCTTTGCGCTGCAGCAGACCATCAAAGAAGTTGGCCATAAACTGAAGCCCGGCGTCGGAGTCATCGCCATGGGGGTTCATCATCCTGGGCGCGACATCCAGGCCGATAACAATGGACGAATCCGCCAGGGCCTGACCCATGGTGCCGAACAGGATCAAGGTTAGTAAAACAGTTAGCGATAAAATGACATTTCTTTTCATTTTTTCCCCCTTTCTGATGTTACACGTTAAAGTTTGCGAAATGCAGGTTGGAAATCAGCAAATGACAACTTCATCCCGTTACCATTCAGAATTCCACCTTCGAATTCCCACTCCCCAATCCCCTAATCCCACACCCATAACCTAATACCAAATACCCAATCCCCAGTTCCAGGTTCTTTTTCAATATAGATAACATGCTACTTCATGAGCGTCTCCCAGGTCTTTGAGTGTCGGTGGCTCTTTATCGCACATTTTCATCCGGTGGGCACACCTTGGATGAAAGGTGCAACCGGGCGGAGGATGGATCGGACTAGGGACATCGCCTTTAAGCACAATTCTTTTTTTTCTGGCTTTGGGATCCGGAACCGGAATTGCTGAAAGCAGCGCCTGGGTGTAAGGATGTTTCGGATTGGTATATACCGCTTCGTAAGAACCCATTTCCATGATTTTGCCAAGGTACATCACGGCAATCCGATCGCAGATATGCTCCACCCCGGCCAGGTCGTGGGCGATGATGATGTACGAGAGCTGAAACTCCTTTTGCAGATCGATGAGAAGATTAATTATCTGGGCCTGAATGGACACATCCAGTGCGGAAACCGGTTCATCTCCGATAATGATCTGAGGGTTTGACGTCAAGGCGCGCGCGATGCCAATTCTCTGCCGTTGCCCGCCGCTGAATTCGTGGGGATAGCGCCGTCCCTGTTCGGGGGAAAGGCCGACTTTTTCAAGCAAATAGGCGATCCGTTCCCCTCGTTCGGCACCCTTGAACAGGCCGTGGATCTCCATGGGATCGCTGAGAATCTGATTGACCGTCATCCTCGGGTTCAGAGAGGAGTAAGGATCCTGAAAAATGATCTGAATATCCTTTTTCAGGGATCTTAAGCGGGATTTTGTCATTTGGGCGATATCGGCCCCCTGAAAGGCGACCTGGCCTTCGGTGGGCTCGATCAGCCTTAACACCGCAAAACCGGTGGTGGTTTTACCGCATCCGCTCTCTCCCACCAGTCCCATGGTCTCGCCTCTCCCCAGGGAAAATGACACGCCGTCAACGGCATATACAAAACCGACGGTCCTGGATAAAAGGCCTTTTTTAACGGGAAAATGGACTTTTAAATTATTTACCGTCAATAAGTTTTCCACTGCGACACACTCCCGGCAGGGCTTAATTTATTGATGTACCGCATGGGTATTCCGCAGCAGGCGGATCACCCCAGAGTACGGAATTCGTCCTCGTCGTCGTGCTCGTACTCGTCTTTCGTCTCTTAAGAAATTCTGATTTCGACGACGAGCACGAGGACAATTACGAAAAAAATCAGATTAAATCGCATGCATACGACCTGCGCCCTCAAACTTGTAGGCTGCAGATCCTATGCAACTAAAGTTTCTTTTTCGAATTGACCGGCTGTTTTTTTGCCGGCGGCTGGGCTGAGTACAGAAACCTTCTTTTTTAACCTTTGAACCTCTGAACATTTGAACCCTTGAACGCTTAGTATAAATAGCAGCGCACGCGACGAGATTCGTCAATTTGGATCAACTCGGGAACACTATGATTACATATTTCCATTGTGTAAGAGCATCTGGGCGCAAAGCTGCACCCGTCCGGCAATGCCAGCAGGCTCGGGACCATTCCGGATATTTCCTGCAGCCGCTGGCGGCCATGTTTGGCTCTTTCTCCCAGTTTGGGAATTGATTTGAGCAACCCCTGGGTATACGGGTGTTTAGGGTTTTCAAATATGGCATCGGTGAGTCCCTCTTCCACCACTTTGCCCGCATACATCACGACGATCCGCTTGGCAATTTCGGCAATCACCCCCAGGTCATGGGTAATCATCATTATCGCTGTATCATAATCTTCCTGCAGCTGCATCATCAGCTCGAGGATCTGGGCCTGGATGGTCACATCCAGAGCAGTGGTGGGCTCATCCGCGATTAGTATCTCGGGGTTGCAGGCCAGGGCCATGGCGATCATGGCGCGCTGTCGCATGCCGCCGGAAAGCTGATGGGGGTATTCATGCACTCTTTTTTCCGGAGCAGGTATCTGGACCTTTTGAAGCATTTCAATGGATCGCTGCCGGCTCTCGCGCTTGGAACAATTTTCATGCAGCTGAAACATCTCGGAAATCTGATTGCCGATGGTATATACGGGGTTAAGCGATGTCATGGGTTCCTGAAAGATCATGGCAATTCGATTTCCCCGGATAGTTCGCATCTGTTCCATGGAAAGCGGAACGACATCGGTTCCGTCAAAAAGAATTTGACCGTGTACGATCCGGCCCGGCGGTTCCGGAATAAGGCGCATGATGGATTGGGCCGTCACACTTTTACCGCAGCCGGACTCGCCCACCACGCCGAGCACCTCCCCCTTGCCAACGAAAAAGGAAACATCATCAACCGCTTTGACGATGCCCTCGAAAGTATTGAAATAGGTCTTGAGTTCCTCAATCTGCAGGAGATGACTGTCGTTGGTCATGGTGTTTTCGGTCAGGGGTATTCGTTCGAATTTAGATATGCCGGCACCCGGTCTGCCGCCATCTGAGCTAAAGCAATAGTCCGATAGCTCTGCCGCTGTCAATAAAAAATTAAACTGGCCATGGGGACCACGCTATGTATCTGAAAATATATCTCTTAGATGTTCTGAGGGATTATGTCGCCGCAACCGGCTAAAAATTCGGTTCGGCATTCAACATAAAATGCGGATTTTTGAGGAGTGTGATTCTAAAGCTCGCCCTACCAAGTGGTTCGTGCCGGATATCTTCGAATTGCCTCATCAGGAGTTAGAATAGTCATCCCGTGAACGATGGTTTTTTTCCTATACTTTCAAGCTAACTCGTATTTTTGGCGCAGCCTTCGGGAAACTTGAGAAACAACCTGGAAGGCCTTTTCAACAGTTTTTTCACCGTCCGGATTGACCAGGCAACAGGTGGCCGGTGAAATCAGGCTTTTTGACAGCAGATAGTCTGTATCAATGCCTTTTTTTTCAAGAAGGGAATATCCATAGACAACGCAGCCTCAAGCGCGGCCGTTACATCTGTGTGCGGCATGACCGCCATGGCGGTGGTGAACAGATTACCGGGTATTGACAAGCCAAATCTCCTTAAGGGCGGGTTGTCCGGTTTGCCGGTATATTCGGAGACAAAAATAACCGGCTAACGGCCCAACGGGCGCAACCGGCTTAACCCCTATTAAATATCTTTCAAAAGTTTGTTGGCTGAAGACGCTTCCATATCTTCTCTGAATTTTTCGATTGCAGCAGACAACGCCCCAAATTCCCCGTTCCTTGCTACAGGAATGCTGTTGGTACCGTTTTGCTCGATGGCATCAACCACAAATTGAATGGTGAGGGTATGGATATCGCGGGCCGGTTGGTAACCGAATTTTTGGTCTTCCTCGGTCCTGGTTTCGGTAATCACCCGGCTCTGAACGAGATCAAATAAAATGTTTTGGACAAGTCGAATGGGTATTTTAAGCAAGTTGGAGATCTCCGTTTCGGTTAACGGTCTGTCTCCCTTTTCAAAATTTTTTATTAACAGATGGGTTATATGCAAGATGAGCACTTTCTTAAAGGCAAGGCTGATCTTATTGCTGTCGGGCTCATATTCATAGGTAGTAACATTCTGGCTGGCAAAGGTGAGTTCGGCGCCAAAAAGAACCACCCACCAGCTGATCTGTACCCACATTAAAAACAGCGGCAGAGCGGCAAAGCTTCCATAGATGGCGTTATATCTGGCGGTCCCGACTTGAAAGCTGATGTATCCCCATTGGACAATTTGAAAAATGGTTCCGGCAATAATACCGGCCACAATACCGGCTTTGAGGTTTACTTTGGTATTCGGCATCAGGATGTAGATAACCGAAAAAAGGATCCAAATGAGCACATAGGGGATCAGCTTGAAACTCAAGAAGATATACGGGCTGATCATTCCCAGCAATTTAATTTGATTCGTCAACTGGGTAATCTGGCTGGTGATAAACACCGTCGCACTGCTGGACACAATAATCAGCAGCGGGCTGATTATCAT
>JBAVYC010001490.1:0-1929 GCA_049698595.1 Desulfobacterales bacterium
AAATATGGCAGATGTGATGCAGAAAATTTTTGTCTGAAGGGGTAAATATGCAGGTTCCCGGTATCGGTTCGTGGTTGGTTAAAAGAGCGTTGCTGACTCCCGCCAAGGAGGCTGTCGTGGATGGCGAGAAACGGCTTAGTTACCGCGAACTGAACCGCCGTGTCAACCGTCTGGTGCATGCCTTGCTGGGAATGGACCTGCAACGCGGTGATCGGGTCGCCATCCTGTCCTACAACCGACTGGAGTTTTTGGAAGTTATCATGGCGGCCGCTAAATTGGGTGTGATCCTGGTGCCGTTAAACTGGCGACTAACCGCTCCGGAGCTGGCATTTATCCTGAATGACAGCGGCGCTGAAACACTGTTCTATGATACCGGATTCCTCGACCTGGCCGAGGGTGTTCGGGAACAAACACCGCTGAGGCGATTTGTCGCTTTCGGTGAAAGAGATATGCCCCGGGCCCGTGATTATGAAACCCTGCTGGCCGACGAACCCGCCAGCGAGCCTGCAATCGACCCTGCCCCCGATCTGGGCACCCCCCACATCATCATGTACACCGCCGGCACGACAGGCCAACCCAAGGGCGCACTTCTCAGCCAGGGTGCCAGCTTTTGGAACGCGCTCAACCTTAACCTGGCGATGGACTTTACCTCCGGCGATCGCAATTTGCTGGTGCTGCCCATGTTCCACATCGGCGGCATCGGGCTGTTTACCCTGCCGATGATTTACGACGGCGCCACGGTGGTCATCCAGCGCACTTTTGATCCGGTTCAAACTTTAACATTGCTCAAACAAGAAGACATCACGCTGTTTTTCGGCGTGCCGGCCATTTTTCTGGCGCTGATTCAGCATCCGGATTTTGATGCCGCTGCATTTAACCATGTACGGGTAGTCATGAGCGGCGGTGCTCCGTTGCCCGTCAGCCTCGTCAGGCAGTACCACGAGGCCGGTATTGCACTCCAGCAGGGCTTTGGGATGAGCGAAGCGGCACCCAGTATTGCCACCCTCGAAAAAGAGCTGGCGCTTGCGAAAGCCGGGTCCATCGGCAAACCCGTCTTTCATCTGGATGCCCGCATCGTCGATGATGAAATGCACGAACTGCCGGCCGGAGAGGTGGGCGAACTGGTCATTCGGGGACCTAATTTGCTGCAGGGTTACTGGAAACTTCCTGATGCGACCGAAAAGGCCTTCAGCGGTGACTGGTTTCACACCGGCGATCTGGCCCGGATGGACCCCGACGGCTGCCTTTATATCGTTGAACGCAAAAAAGACATGTACATCTCCGGCGGCGAGAACGTCTACCCTGCCGAGGTCGAGAATCTCATTTACGAATTGCCTCAAGTCGCCGAGGCTGCGGTTATCGGTATTCGAGACGCTAAATGGGGTGAAGTCGGCTGCGCCGTGGTTGCCGTAAAAGAGGGCCAGAACGTTACTGCCGATGCGATCATTGATCATCTCAAAGGCAGCTTGGCCAAATATAAGATTCCCAAAACCGTTGCTTTTACTGATCAGTTGCCGCGCAATGCGGCCGGTAAGGTTCTCAAAAACAATTTGCGCGAGGCGTATTCTTAATAAGTGGCGAAAATGGATGTGAGTTGAAACCTGTACGGTGATTGCAGGCCGGCACAGGTCGTACTATCTGGCATAAACAACCAATTAAAAAAGGAGGCGTAAAATGAACGTTAAACAATTTCGTTACCTGGGTGTATTGATTTTCCTGATTGTGGCCTTTTGCACATCTGCCGTTATGGCGGCGGATCCCATTAAAATCGGTATCATCCAGGGCTTGAGCGGCCCTTATGAGATATACGGCAAGGCGGAGGTTACCGGTTTTGAGATGGGACTGGAATACTTCACCAAGGGGACCAATAAGATCATCGACCGGGATGTAAAGCTGGTTGTCGAGGATACCCAACTCAAGGCCGCCCGT
>JBAVYC010001491.1:0-1703 GCA_049698595.1 Desulfobacterales bacterium
GTTTTAAGCATCCCCAGGGGTCGTAATTCGCCTAACGGATTATAAAGCTTACTGGTAAAGACGGCGATTAATTCCAGACTTGGAAATACGAATATATACTGTCCGCCATGGCCTGCAGCAAAAAACATTTCAATTTCAATATTACTAACAACATCTTTGGCTTGCAACCACTGATATCCATAGCTCCAACCAGCAAAAGCATCGCTGACATGCTCCCTAGTAGATTCAGCTATCCATTTTTGACTGACGATTTGTCTTCCGTTCCATTTTCCATTTTTTAGCATTATCTGACCAATTTTGGCCATATCTCGTGGCTTCAAAAGCAGCCCTCCTCGAGGCCCTCCACCGGTTTGAATTGTCCCGTCCGGGTGCTTTTCCCAGATATATTCTGATATACCAAGTGGACTGAACAGATATTTTTCCGCAAACTTGTCCGCATACAATCCGGATGTATTTCTGATAACACCTCCTAAAACAAGAGTTAGTCCGGTACTGTAGTTGAATTTATCACCCGGCTTATTTAGCATTTTTTGTTGGAAAACATATTTAATTGGATCCGAACTTCGATACATTCCAGCGACACTGTTTCGAGAATCGTAATGATGATACTGCAATTCATTAAATTCCAGTCCAGTTGTCATGGTGAGTATATGTTCTAACCGAATTTCCGCTCTATGGTCACTCCAATTCAAGTTCTCGTATTCAGGGAAAAATTTATAAACTTTCTTATCAACATTATCGATCATGCCATTATCGACTGCAATACCGATTAAGATTGAAGTGACGCTTTTCGCAGTCGACATCATGCCGTGTTTTGTGTGACGATCATACCCATAAAAGTATTCCTCAAGAATAAGTTTTCCATTCTTCACAAGCAGGACGCTGTGGATGTTTTTATAATTTTCACTAAGAATGTCTTCAATTAATTCGACAATTTTTTCTGAATTAACGCCTTCTGTTTCTAAAGTAGAGGGTTCCCATCCATCATCTATTTTTTCGGGAATCTGATATGTATATTCACGTTGGGGAAGACCGCTGCTTTTAACTCTCGGTGGCTGAAGTGTGCAGGCTGTGGTTACAAGGACAATGATGAGCAGAAGGGAAAAACAAGATATCACTCTATTGTGGTAAAGTTTCATTATTACCTCCTAATTTTGAGTGATTTTATGTCTTTGGGGTTTACCTTTTCCAATACGTCTACGTGACGTCAAGTGTTGATTAATTTGAGAATATGAGCCAAAACCATGCCTATAAAAAGTACATCATGCTGGCTGGTATCTGCAAAATTTCTCAAATACTGATAGATGTAACCACAATTCTGGCAAAAATGTATATAGTAATCTGTAACCACAACACTGCATCAATTACAGATATCATATTTGGTGATTGTAAAGTCAAGAAAATTGGTCCGCCAACCATTTTTCAGCTATCCTTTCCTGTCCTTCCACTCTTCGTATTTTCGGAGATCTTTTTCCAAGAAATACAGAGATAAACCCAGAATTACTGCATCATCGATCTGACCAAATCCAATTATGTAATCGGGTATCAGGTCAATAGGGCTGATTATGTATGCCAATGCAGCTGCGAAGATGACAATCGATTTAACGGATACTTCCCTGTAGGTGCCTTTCCAGTAGTCCTTAATAAGAGGTATTAACAGTTTGAGATCTTGAAATAGCCGGACCAAAAAGCCCAATCTGATG
>JBAVYC010001492.1:0-2014 GCA_049698595.1 Desulfobacterales bacterium
ATTCTAAGATGCTCAACTTGTAGTATGGGTTCAGGGTTCATAGGTTCAGAGTTCTGGGTTCACGGTTCGGTCAAGGTTCAAAGTGTCAGAGGGCAAAGGCTAAAGGTAAAAGGATACTCTGCAAAAGCGAATATCGAATCATGAATATCGAATTTCGAAGTAATGTATTCTGCCTATTTTATAGAAAGACTGAGCAACCATACTTCGCCAAATTGGCTACGCAGGCCAAGAGCGAAACCCCACTTCGACATTTTGCGGTCTTTAGACCACGTCTTTAGCGTGGTTCGATATTCGATATTCTGCGGTTCGCTCTTCTAACCAGCGCCTCTAACCTCTGAACCTTTGAACCCTGAACGCTGAACCTCTTTTACCGGAGTTTGGGATTCAGCGCATCACGCAGCCAGTCACCGAGAAGGTTGACGGCAAGTATCAGGACTGCCAGCGCGATCCCCGGAAAAATAACGATCCACCATTCTCCGGCAAACAGAAAGTCCTGGCCGATGCGAATCAGTGTTCCCAACGATGGCTTTGTCGGAGGAATGCCGACACCAAGAAAAGACAAGGTTGCTTCGGTGAGAATCGCGATGGCCAACCCGATGGTTGCTATGACCAGCACCGGGCCCATCACATTGGGCAGGATATGCCGGAACATGATGGTGGCGCGCCTGCGACCAATGACCCGTGCAGCCTGCACATATTCCTTATTTTTTTCCACCAGGGTCGAGCCGCGAACAGTGCGGGCAAAGTGAACCCAGTTGGAAACACCGATGGCCAGAATGAGCACCCAAATGGCCAATTCATCGTGCCGCTCACCGGGCAGCAAGGTTTGGGCAACACCATTGATCAGCAGTGCTATTAAAATGGCCGGAAAACTGATCTGCACATCCGCAATTCTCATGATAGAGGCCTCGACCGCTCCGCCGATGTAGCCGGAGACCAAACCAAGCGTTATCCCAATAATCATCGCCAGCAGCATGGAGGCAAATCCCACGAAAATAGAAATTCTTGATCCATACAGGATGGTTGAAAAAATATCCCGGCCCTGATCGTCGGTTCCGAGCAGAAACTTTGTCGTTCCATCTTCGAACCAGGCCGGCGGTGTGGAGGCGTCCATCAGATCCAGGGATGCTGGATCAAATGGGGTATGGGGTGCGATGAGAGGCGCCGCAAAGGCTGCTAACATAAATACGGCGGTGACGCAGGCAGCGACAACCGTGACTTTGGATTTTTTAAAACTATACCAGATGTCACTATCGAAAAAACGATGCAAGCTGTCCTGAATGCGTGTTACACTTTTCATAGGCCTAACCTGCCGCTACGGCCTTATCAAATCTCAACCGCGGATCCACCACGTGATACAGAATGTCGACAATCAAATTGATCACGACAAAGAAAAACGCAATTAAAATGAGATAAGTTGACATCACCGGGATATCTGCAAATTGAATGGCCTGCAGAAACAGCAGCCCCATGCCGGGCCATTGAAAAACGGTTTCAGTGATGATTGCAAAGGCGATTATGGATCCAATTTGAAGTCCGGTGATGGTAATAACCGGAACCAATGTGTTTTTCAGGGCATGGCCGAAGTTCACCGCGCGGTTGGTCAAGCCGCGGGCCCGCGCAAACTTGATATAATCGGTGCGCAGTACCTCCATCATTTCGGAACGAACCAGCCGCATGATCAACGTCAGCTGGAACATGCCCAGGGTAAAGGCCGGCATGATAAGCGCCTTCAGGCCGCTAACGGTCAGCAGTCCGGTGGACCACCAGCCTAATTGGACGACTTCTCCGCGGCCGAAGGTCGGCAGCCATCCCAGGAGGACGCCGAAGAAAAGGATTAACAGGATCCCGATCAAAAATGTCGGCAAAGAGATGCCGATTAGCGAGACCGCCTGGAAAACCTTGCTCAGAACCCGGTCCGGATACAGCCCGGTATAGACCCCCATGGGAATCCCGACCAGCAATGAAAACAGGGCGGCGGTCAGACTTAATTCAAGGGTGGCCGGCAGCCGTT
>JBAVYC010001493.1:0-2527 GCA_049698595.1 Desulfobacterales bacterium
ATGGTCGACGGTGATAGCTTCAGTTCACGTGCGAGATCTTTGATGGTTGCAGGAGCCATTTTAAGTATCGTTGATTTGAATTGTTATTTAAATAAACATCTTTGCTGTAATTAGACCCCTGAGGCCCTTTATTTAATATCATGTTGTAATATGCAGGTTGTAGCTTCAGGTGCCAGGTGTCAGCATTTAGCACCTTTGAGACCCGACACCTGACACCTAATTTTGTTTATCTGCTTCAAGCTGGTTGCATATCAGCCACTTCATCTACTGCATGGTTAGTCGTGGTGATCGAGGTTGTCGACAGATACCGCTGCAAAAGAATGAAGACAAAAAGCAGTACGCCGATGACGATCATTGTCCACCAGGAGCTTAATGTCCCCTGGAAAGTGATAAATGTCTGTATCAGCCCCAGGATCAAAACCCCTATCAGAGTGCCTTCCACGTATCCCGCGCCCCCGGTGAGAAGCGTCCCTCCGATGACGACCGCGGCAATGACATCGAGCTCCAGGCCCACGCAAGCCAGGGGGTAACCCGACAGGGTGTAGAGGGAATAAACAAGACCGGCCAGGGCACACAATGTTCCGTTCAAGGTGTAGATCAGGACCTTGGTTTTGCCCACCGGAAGTCCCATTAGAATCGCTGATTGTTCATTGCCGCCGATGGCATATGTATTGCGCCCGAATCGTGTGAAATGGGACAAATATATTCCAATCAGCACCACGACAATAAAAATGATGCCGGTGGCCGGCAACCAGGCCCTGAATCCCAGCGGGATTCCAAAATCGACGATGCGCTCGATAAAGGGGTGCTTTATGGGAATGGCATCGAGACTGGTGAGAAATGCGAGTCCCCGGGCCAGAAACATTCCCACGAGCGTTACCAGAAAAGGGGGCAGGTTAAAGAAATGGATGAGACATCCCATGGTAAAGCCGAACAGGGCACCGAACAGCAGCGCCAGGATAATGACCGGGACGGGATGGATATGATAGACATGGATCAGTTTGGCTGTCAGTACACCGACAAATGCGATCACCGAGCCCACGGAAAGATCGATTCCCCCTGAAATGATGACGAAGGTCATACCGACGGCGATGACGCCGACAAAGGCATTATCGATAAAAAGGTTGGTGAAGACTCTCAGAGAAAAGAACCCCGCGTACAGGATGGAACCAGCTGTATAAACAAGAATAAATACCGCCATGGTTGCCAATAGCGGAATTGTTTTTTGATTTAACCGTATCTTCATGAGCGCTTAACCTTTAATTTCGCCGGTCGATGGGTAAACAGCCTTCTGAAATCTGCGGATTGAATGAGGGCGACGCAGATAATGACAATCGCCTTGAAAACCAGGGTGACCTCCGGTGCGATTCCGATGGTGAGGATCGTGGTGGTTAAACTCTGAATGATCAATGTCCCGATAATTGATCCCACGAGGGTGAATCTACCGCCCCACATGGTCCCGCCGATGATAACGGACGCAATGGCGTCCAGCTCAAGAAGAAAGCCGGCGTGGTTTGCATCGGCCGCTTTGATGTCCGCACAGATAATCAATCCGGCAATCCCTGAACATAATCCGGAAAACGTATAAACCGATACCTTGATCAGTCTTTCCTTAACACCCATGAAGCGGCTGGCGACAGGGTTTGCGCCGACAGCCTCGATGAACATTCCCAGCGCGGTTTTGCGGGTGAGCAGATACGTGACGGCGCACATGAATATCACAATGGCTATCGGAAAAGGCAGGCCGAAGAGAAAGCCGCTTCCGATGAATTGAAACGGTTCATGGATGAAGACGACGATCTGGCCCTGGGTGATGAGCTGGGCGATCCCCCGGCCGGCGACCATCAAAATCAGGGTGGCGATAATCGGCTGAATTCCGATTAGGGCCACCAGCAGGCCGTTCCATAGCCCGGCGGCCATGGACACGAGCAACGGAATGGAAACCACTATAAACAACGGACGCAGTTCGCCGTATTCAAGAACACCCTTGACGTAGTCCGGCCGGATCATGGTGGCGGCAAGTGCCCCGGAAATGGCGATGACAGCCCCAACGGAGAGATCGATCCCACCGGTGGCAAACACCAGTGTCATACCGATGGTCAGCAGCATAACAGGTGCCCCCCGGTTTACAATGTCGATCAGACTGCCAAAAAGACGGCCGTCCTTTACCTCCACGTTAAGGAAGCCCGGCGTAAAGAAGAAATTGAAAAGCAGTATCAGTCCCAGCGCCACCAAGGGCCAGAGGAGCTTTTGAAAACTCTCGTTGTCTATACGCTGATCACTCATCCGACGTCCTCACTGGCGATAATGCGCATAATCGTGCTGCCTTCAATCTGATCCCCGGTCAATTCGGCAAGTTTCTTCCTGTCTCGCAGCACCGCCACCCGATCGCTGCAACGGATGACCTCTTCAAGCTCTGAAGAAACAAACAAAATGGCCATCCCTTCCTCCCGGCTGAGTGATACAATCAGTTTTTCAATCTCCGCCTTGGCCCCCACATCGATACCACGGGTCGGCTCGTCGAGGA